>NZ_JBEXGT010000040.1:0-93947 GCF_040607475.1 Sphaerisporangium sp. NPDC005288
ATTCCTGGTACCGACAGTGGAGGCAAACGCGATCAAACGCTCGCAACCCGTACGGCGTGTCGCACCCCGGCGAACGTATGTGGACACCGCACTAGACGCCTCCCCGGCGACCGGGCGCGCCACGTGGCCCTGGGGCCGTGGACGCCCGGCCGGGGGCGGTCAGCCGTGGACGCCGGGGCAGAGGGTCGCTCGCGGACGCCCGGCCGGGGGACGGTCAGCCGTGGACGTCGGGGCCGGCGCGGGTGAGGTCGATGCGGACGATCACCCGCCGGTCCCGCGTCATGGCCGCGCGGTAGTCGTCCCAGTCGGGGTGCTCGCCCGCGACGGTGCGGTAGTAGCCGACCAGGTGCTCCATCGCCTCGGGCAGGGAGACGACCTCGGCGGTGCCCTCGATCTGGATCCAGTCGCCGTAGAAGCCGTCGTTCATCACGCACAGCGCGACCTTGGGGTCACGGCGGAGGTTGCGGGTCTTGGCCGCGGTCTCCCGGGTGCTGACCACCGCGTACCCGTCGGCGTCCACGCCGACCGTCACCGGTGACATCTGCGGGCGGCCGTCGGGGTGGTAGGTGAGCATCACCGCGCGGTGGTTGGCGCCGAGGAATTCACGGGCCTTGTCGAGATCCATGTCTCCATGATGATCCATGCCGGCGGAGGGACGTCACGGCGGGCGCCGGCCCCTGGCACAGAACGGCGCCCACGCCAGACGGAGACGTGGGCGCTGGGACTGCAGGACTTACATGAAGCCCATGCGGGAACGGCGTTGCCGCTCGTGCTCGATGACGATCGCGGCGGCGTAGCCGTGGGTCAGCCCGTGCTCGTCGGCGAGCCAGTTGGCCCGCTCATCGCAGCGTAGGAACGACGGGCCGTTGTCGATGGCTTGGAACCACTCTGGGAGTGCGCGTCCGGTGATGTCCGGAACCCTGGCGATCAGCTTGTTCTGCGTCTCCGGTGAGTGGTTCAACGACATGGGCACCTCCATGAGTGAAGCCTCTTTTGCTCGACACTGCATCACCAGCCCCGTGATGGCAAGGGCCCAAAGGCCAGACTTGCATCTCACCAGGTAGATCATTGGTCGCAGCGCGTTGGCATACCCATACCTGCGCTTGCCATGCCGGTTTTCGGTCAGGAACCAGCAAATACGGACGCCCCGCCCGGGACCGGGCGGGGCGTCCGTGGCGAGGATCTAATCGTTGTTGAAGAAGTAGCTGATGAAGCGCAGGATCTCCAGGTAGAGCCACACCAGGCTCACCGTGAGACCGAAGGCCATCAGCCAGGAGTACTTCTCGGGGACGCCCGCGCGCACCCCCTGCTCGATGGAGTCGAAGTCCAGCAGCAGGAAGAAGCAGCCGAGCAGGATCATCGCGACGCTGAACACCCAGCCGATCGGGCTGTCGGTGCGCAGTCCGAGGCCGCCGTCGGTGAAGAAGCCCGCGACCCAGTTGACCAGCATCAGGCCGACGGCCGCGAAGCCGGCGGCGACGACGAACTTGGTGAACTTCGGCGTCGGCCGGAAGATCTTGAGCGCGTACACCGCGAGCGTGCCGCCGAAGGCGACCATGGTGCCGAGCACGGCCTGGAAGACGATGCCCTCGTAGATGTAGTTGTAGGCGTTGCTGATCACCCCGATGGCCAGGCCGTAGGCCACGGAGTAGCCGAGGATCAGCGCCGGGTTCGTGCTCTGCCGGAAGGAGACGATCAGGCCGAGCACCAGGCCGACGATCGCCGCCGGCATGGCCACCGCGAGACCCAGGTTGAGGTACCAGGCGAGCGCCGCGGACACCACGAGGGTGCCGAGCGTGATGAAGCCCCGGACGACGACATCGTCGATCGTCATCGGCCGCGTCGCGGTCGGCGGAGCGTACGACGGAGTGTTGTACATCTCCTGCAGGTACTGCGGACTGGCGGTCGGGCCCGCCCACGACTGACGGTTGTTCTTACCCAGCCTGTTGAGGACCGGGTTCCTGCTCTGCATCACTGCCTCCACTGCGACCTGCGATCACCCTGCTCGTCGAGCCTCACAGGGGATGCCGCTTGCACGCGAAAACTCGTCATCGGTCATGGCGGTCAGGACGACCCTGCCGTATTGCGCCGCCGGGGACGGCATCCCGGCCTCCGGCGGCAACGAGTACAACGACCGACTCTCCACCTGAGTTCCGCCCCGCATGTTGCGGTTGGATCACCGCGGTCCGCCCGGACGGCGCGCCCGTGACTTCTCCGACCGGCGAGGTCGGCGTCCGATGGCGGACTCGGGGCTTCGCGGAACGTACCGTCACTGGAATGGGAGGTTCCGTCCCGTCCCTAACCTCCGCTGTAGGTGGATTTTTCCACCATTGTTGACCGCTACCCTATTTATGGTGACTTTATCGCTTATAAGCAATTACCGTGCGTAGATCATCGACGGGCCGGGCGGCGAATAGCGGGGCCACCGGCGGGAGCGCCGGGACGGCGTCGCGGCAGGACACAAGACGGTAACGATTGCCCGTGGCGGACGGAGCAGGGCCCGCGGGACCCGCACGGAGGCCGGGGATAAACACGCGGCTCCGGGTGGCGAACCAACAATTATAGGGGCAAGAGGCCCGTCGTTACTATCACGGGGTGTTTCATATAGCCGGCAGAGTGCCCCCGGTGGGACTCGAACCCACACTGGAACCCTTTTAAGGGGTTTGCCTCTGCCATTGGGCTACGGGGGCGCCGTAATCATACGTAACGGACCACACTTGCGTAACGGGTCAGAGCCCACGTCTCCGCTCTTCCTTCCGTAGTCCGCAAGATAACCGTATACGTCGCACGCCCCCGCGACTCGGGCAATGAACAACAGACCGCTCAAGTAGCCCAATTCCACCACGCATCCTTGTTATGCCTACAGACAACGGTACGGCTCGCGCCCGAGGTCCTCGGGCGCGAGCCGTACCAGAAGCGGTCAGCCGGTGGCGGCGGCCGCCTTGAACTCCTCACGCGGAGACTCGATCTCACCCAGTGAGAGGGTCTCCCGCTTGAAGAAGAGCGCGAGCGTCCAGTCGGCCACCACGCGGACCTTGCGGTTCAACGTAGGCACCCGGGACAGATGGTAGGTGCGGTGCATGAACCACGCAGGAAATCCGTGAAGCTTGATGCCGTAGACGTTCGCGACGCCCTTGTGCAGCCCCAGCCCGGCCACCGAACCGACGTACTTGTGCCGGTACTCCCGCAGCGGGCGGTCCTTGAGGTGCCGGACGATGTTGTCGGCGAGCACCTTGGCCTGCCGCACCGCGTGCTGGGCGTTGGGCGCGCAGAACTGCCCGGGGTTGGTCATGTCGGGCACGCCCGCGACATCGCCGGCCGCGAAGGCGTCCTTGACGCCGGCGACCGTGAGCCGCGTCGTGGTCTTGACGCGCCCCCGCTCGTCCAGCGGCAGGTCGCCCGCGTTGACGACGGGACTCGCCTTGACGCCCGCCGTCCACACGATCGTGGCCGACTCGAAGCGGTCGCCGTCGGACAGCATCACGTGGCCGCCCTCGCAGGACTCCAGCAGCGTGCGCATCTTGACCTCGATGCCCCGCTCGCGCAGCTCCTCCAGCGTCCACTTGCCCATCTCGGGGCCCACCTCGGGCAGGATGCGGTCGCTGGCCTCGACGAGCACCCAGCGCAGGTCGCTCTCGTTGAGAGTGTCGTAGTAGCGCACCGCGTCGCGCGCCATGTCCTCCAGCTCCGCCAGCGCCTCGACGCCCGCGAAGCCGGCGCCGACCACGACGAAGGTCAGCGCCCTGCGCCGCACCTGCTCGTCGTCGGTGGAGTCGGCCCGGTCGAACAGGGCGAGCACGCGGTTGCGGAGCGCGATGGCCTCGCCGACCGTCTTGAAGCCGATGGCGGCGTCCTTCAGGCCCGGAATGGGCAGCGTGCGCGAGACCGAGCCGGCCGCCATGACCAGGACGTCGTAGGTGAGCTCCTTGGCCGGGCCGGTGCTGGGCTCGAACGTCACGGACTTGTTGGCGTGGTGCACCTTGGTGACCTTGCCGTTCAGGATGCGGACGCGGTTCAGCACCCGGCGCAGCGGCGCGACGACGTGGCGCGGCGACAGGTTGCCGGCCGCGGCCTCCGGCAGGAACGGCTGGTAGGTCATGTAGGACTGCGGGCTGACGATCGTGATGCGGACGCGCCCGGAGCGCAGCTCGTCGCGCAGTTGGCGCTGCAGCCGCAGGCCCGTGTAGAGGCCGACGTACCCTCCGCCGACGATCAGGATGTGCTTCGCCTTCTGGTCCACGTGAGTGCCCCTTCGCGGCATGGTCGCTTGTGAAACCATTCACAAGCTTACGTCACGGTTGCCTATCGACGCCAATCCCGTCAGGCATCAAACTTTGGCGATTTTTCCGAAACTAGCCTCCTGAACAGGGGTTTCTCCACAGAAGTTCGGCAAAACTTTCGTCTAGTGACGAACTTCACTCCAGGTCGGCACGTCCGCGGAACGGAACGGGCCCGCCGTCGCGAGGACGGCGGGCCCGTTGCTCCGGCGCTGGCGTCAGCCCGAGAGCTCCACCGCGCGGGCGAAGACCGCGTCGAGCATCTCCTCGGTCACCCGCCCGGTGAAGGTGTTCTGCTGGCTCGGGTGATAGCACCCCAGCAGGCGCACCGGCGCGCCGCCGTGCGCGATCTCCACCTCGGCGCCGTGCCCGAACGGCGGCCTGCGGCTCGGCAGCGTGTACCCGGTCTGCCGCAGCGCGGGCCACAGGGCCTGCCAGGCGTACCCGCCGAGGGCGACGATGACGCGCAGCGGATCGGCGACCAGCTCCAGCTCCCGGGCCAGCCACGGGAAGCACGCCGCCCGTTCCTCGACCGTCGGCTTGTTGGCCGGCGGGGCGCACCGGACGGCCGCGACCACGCGCGCGCCGAGCAGCCGCTGCCCGTCCCCGGCGTGGGTGCTGGTGGGCAGCGCCGCCAGCCCGGTGCGGTGCAGCGAGGCGAACAGCCAGTCGCCGCTGCGGTCACCGGTGAAGACCCGGCCCGTGCGGTTGCCGCCGTGCGCCGCCGGTGCGAGCCCGACGAGCAGGACGCGCGGCTTGTCGTCCCCCCAGCCGGCGATGGGCCTGCCCCAGTAGGTCTCCGTCATGAACGCCCGCCGCTTGACCTCCGCGACCTCCTCCCGCCACTCGACCAGGCGGGGACACGCCCGGCACACCGACTGCCGGGCGGTCAGCTCGGCGAGCGTGCCGCTCGTGCGGGCGAGATCGGCGACCTCCTCGGGCGTGCCGGCCACAGGAGTGTCCGGCCCGGCCGGGTCCTCCGGCCAGCCACTGCCAGGGGGAACAAAGCTCATACCCCGATCGTGCCAGCCACCCCGGCATGCCCTGACCACCCCGCGGTCACCCGAGCATGCCCCGACCACTCCGCGGCCACCCGCGCCGCGCTCGCCGCCTTTGGCAGGATCATCACGACGCCTGTCGTCGCCGCCACGACGTCGAGGACCGCCGAAGCCCGGCGGCACCCGACCGGACCACCGACCGAGGACTCACCATGCGAATCGTCATCCCGCTCTTCCAAGGCTTCACCGCTCTCGACGTCGTCGGCCCGTACGAGGTGCTCCGGATGCTGCCGGAGGCCCAGGTGGTGTTCACCGCCCCGGAGGCCGGCCCCGTCCGAGACGGGGTCGGGGTGCTGGCCCTGTCCGCCACCGCCACGCCGGCCGAGGTGGACTCCTGCGACGTCCTGGTCGTCCCCGGCGGACCGGGAGCGCGGACGATGATGCGTGATGAGGCCTTCACCGCGTGGATCCGGCGGCTGCACGACGGCACGACCTGGACGACCTCGGTGTGCACCGGGTCGCTGATCCTCGGCGGCGCCGGCCTGCTGGAAGGGCTCCGCGCCACGACCCACTGGGGCGCCGTCGAAACGCTCGAGGCCTTCGGCGCGACCTACACGCCCGAGCGCGTCGTCGTCCAGGGAAAGATCGTGACGGCCGCCGGGGTGTCCTCCGGCATCGACATGGCGCTGACGCTGTTCGAGCGCATCGCCGGCCGGACGGCGGCCGAGGCCGCCCAACTCGCCATCGAGTACGACCCCCAGCCCCCCTTCGACGCCGGATCACCGGCCAAGGCCCCGCACGAGGCCATGGAGCTTCTTCTGGCCCGCCGGCGCTGAGCGCCTCGGCGGGCCGTCAGGAGGCGAGGCCGCGGGCGATGCCGTCGAGGATGTCGTGTTCGCTGACGACGACCTCGCCGAAGCCGAACCGGCTGACGATGCGGTCGAGGATGAGCGCGCCCGCGCCGATCACGTCCACCCGGCCGGGGTGCATGACCGAGATCGCCGCCCGCTCGTCGTGGGTCATCTCGAGCAGGCGGCGGGAGACCTCGCCCACCGTGGCCGCCGGGACGCGCGAGCCGTGGATGCGCTCGGGGTCGTAGGCCGGCAGGTCCAGGGCGATGCCCGCGACCGTGGTCACCGACCCTGCCAGGCCGATCAGCGTGCGCGCCCGGCCCACCGGCACGGCCTCGGCCACCCGGTCGAGCGCCGCCTCGATGTCGGCGCTCGCCGCCGCCACGGCCTCGGACCGGGCCTCGGACCCGGCCCCGGGACGCGCGCCGGCCGCCGCGAAGTGGCGCTCGGTGAGGCGGACGCAGCCGATGTCGACCGAAATCGCGGCCTCCACGTCGGCTGAGCCCAGGACGAACTCGGTGGAGCCGCCGCCGATGTCCACCACCAGCACAGGAGCCTGGACGCCCGTGAGCCCGGCGGTGGCGCCGAGGAACGACAGGTGGGCCTCCTCCGAGCCGGTGACCACCTCGGGGTCGACGCCGAAGATCTCGCGCACGCCGGTGACGAAGTCGGCGCGGTTGGCGGCGTCCCTGGTGGCGCTGGTGGCCACCACGCGCACCCGCTCGGCGCCGTGCTCCCTGATCAGCTTGGCGTAGCCGCGCATCGCGGTGAACGTGCGCTCCAGCGCCTCGGGGGCCAGCCGCCCGGTGCGGTCGACGCCCTCGCCAAGGCGGACGATCTCCATGCGCCGCTCGATGTCCACGAGCCGCCCGGCGGCCGTACCCCCGGCAGGGCCCGCGCCGCCGTCCCGGGCGGCACCGCCGTCCCCAGCCGCGCTGTCGGCGCCCGCCGGGCCGCCGGTGAGGTCGGCGATGAGCAGGCGGACGGAGTTCGTGCCGCAGTCGATGGCCGCCACGCGGGTCATGCGCCCTCCTCGGGCTCGTCGGGGCCGGCCGGCACGCAGGGCCCGTCGCTCCACCACTCGGGCAGGGCGTCGAGGGCCTCGCGGCCGAAGGGGTTGGTGCCCGGCATGGCCAGCTCGTGGCCCACCAGGGCGTGCAGGCACTTCACCCGGTCGGGCATGCCGCCGGCACTCTGCATGTCGCGGGGCAGGGGCTCCAGGCCGTCCTCGGCGGCGGCCTGGTCGCGTCTCTCGACGTAGGCGGCGTGCGCCTTCGCGTACGCCTCGGCCAGGGCCGGGTCCTCGGCGAGCCGCGCCTGCATGCGCTTCATGAGCCCGGAGGACTCCAGTGTGCCGATGGCAGAGGCGGCCCTCGGGCAGGTCAGGTAGAACAGCGTGGGGAACGGCGAGCCGTCGGCCAGCCGCGGGGAGGTCTCGACGACGTCGGGCAGTCCGCACGGGCACCGGTGGGCCACGGCCCGCAGGCCCCGCGGCGGGCGGCCGAGCTGCCGTTCGATCACGGCGGCGTCCGCCGGGTCCACCTCCGGCGCCCCTTCCCGGCCTCCGGCGGCCGTGTCGGCCGGATCGACCATCGCGCACTCCCCCTGAGAACGACGGGCAGGCCCGTCGGGCACACCCGGACCGAAAACCCGGACACGTAAGTATCCAGCACCCCACGACCACCGATGCCCAGAGACCACAGAGCCATGGCCCGAGCCTCGGGCGCGCATCGCGCAACAGGTCAGGGGGCGGGGGTGCGGGCGCCGAGTTCGACGCTCTGGCCGGTGCCGCGGTCGGCGGCCTCGATGGACTCCCACAATGTCTGGTACCACGGGGGCGCGGACTGCGACGTGGCCCCGGCCGCAGGCTTCCTGGCCTTCTTCGCCGGGTCCAGCAGGACGTAGCACGTCTGGCGGCCGTCGCCGCAGTAGTGCAGCCGGCCCCTGGCGAGCTGCCTGATGTAGGCGGGGTCGTCGAGCCGCCGGCTGCGCTCGGCCAGCTCCTGGAGGTCTTTCAGCGCCTGGGCCTGCTGCCTCTCCAGCTGGGCGATCTGGCGTCGCTGCGCGACGTACTCGCGCACCGGATAGGCGAGGCTCATGGCGATCGCGCACACGACGACCGCCAGGATCGCGGCCCGTCCCGTCAACTGCGGTCGCTTCTTCATGGTCCTCCCGGGTCCGTACGGCTTGCGCCCATAAGCGCGCAAGCCGTACGGAAGAAACTAGCCCTGGAAGCGCGGAAAAGCTCCGCGACCCGCGTAGCGGGCGACATCGTCGAGAAGTTCCTCGATGCGGAGAAGCTGGTTGTACTTGGCCACGCGGTCGGACCGCGCCGGGGCGCCGGTCTTAATCTGACCGCAGTTGGCGGCCACGGCCAGGTCGGCGATCGTGGTGTCCTCGGTCTCGCCGGAGCGGTGGCTCATCATGGAGCGGTAGCCGCTGCGGTGGGCGAGGTCGACGGCGTCGAGGGTCTCCGACAGGGTGCCGATCTGGTTGACCTTGACCAGCAGGGCGTTGGCCGCGCCCTCGGTGATGCCCCGCTCGAGGCGCTCGGGGTTGGTGACGAACAGGTCGTCGCCGACGATCTGGACCTTGCCGCCGAGCGCGGCGGTCATGGCCTTCCAGCCCTCCCAGTCCTCCTCGTCCAGCGGGTCCTCGATGGAGACCAGCGGGTAGGAGCGGACCAGGTCCTCGTAGAAGGAGATCAGCTCGTCGGAGCCGTGGCCCTTGCCGTCGAGGGTGTAGACGCCCTTGGAGTGGAACTCGGTGGCGGCCACGTCCAGGGCCAGCGCGATGTCCTCGCCCGGGGTGTAGCCGGCCTTCTCGATGGCGACGAGGATCAGGTCGAGCGCGTCGCGGTTGCTCGGCAGGCTGGGGGCGAACCCGCCCTCGTCGCCGAGGCCGGTGGAGTAGCCCTTCTCCTTGAGCACCTTCTTGAGCACGTGGTAGGTCTCGGCGCCCATGCGCACGGCGTCGGAGAAGGTCTCGGCGCCGATCGGCGCGATCATGAACTCCTGGATGTCGACGTTGCTGTCGGCGTGCGCGCCGCCGTTCAGGATGTTCATCATCGGGACGGGCAGGATGTGGGCGTTCGGCCCGCCCACGTAGCGGAACAGCGGCAGGTCGGCGCTGTCGGCCGCGGCCTTGGCCAGGGCCAGGGAGACGCCGAGGATGGCGTTGGCGCCGAGCCGGCCCTTGTTGGGCGTGCCGTCGAGGTCGATCATGGTCTGGTCGACGAGCCGCTGCTCCTCGGCGTCGAACCCGATGATCTCGTCGGCGATCTCGTCGGTGACGTTGAGCACGGCCTTCTGCACGCTCTTGCCCGCGTAACGCTCGTCGCCGTCGCGCAGCTCCACGGCCTCGAACTGGCCGGTGGAGGCACCGCTCGGGACGGCCGCGCGCCCGGTGCTGTAGTCGTCGAGCAGGATCTCTACCTCGACCGTCGGGTTGCCCCGGGAGTCGAGAATCTCGCGGGCGGTAACGGCCTCGATGGCAGCCACGAAGCGCTCCTATGAGTCAGTAGCCCGGGGACGGGCCCCCGGAACCCATCACCGCACCGTCGTACGCGATGCGGTTGCGGACGGTTTGCCTCACGAGCCTATCGGGGTCTACCGGCGGGTACGGATAACGCGCCCGCGGATCAGGTGTCTGGTTGCCCACACTCGGATGAACCCGGGGCGACCGGGACGCGGACGCCCGCCGCATCCGTCTCATACCGCTCCCGGATGCCCGCTTTGGCCGCGAACCGCTTCCGGCCACCCGCCGCGTCCGCCTCACACCGTTCCCCGGCGCGGAGGCGCCGCCTACTGCTGCGGGCGCCCCTCGGAGCGTTCCCAGGCGTGCACCCGGTCGCGGTAGGCGCGGGCCGCGGCGCGCAGTTCGGCCTCGGGGTCGATGCCGGCGGCGCGCGCCCGGCGCACCAGGTCGAACAGCTCGCGCCCGATGCCCTGCCCGACCGCGCGCCCGAGCGAGTCGGGGACCCCGGAGCGCTCGGCGCGGCTCTGCAGCCCGCTCACGAGCGACAGCGCGGGCTGGCCCATCGGCACGCCGTCGAGCACCGACTCCCAGCCCTTGGCGGCCCGCTCGGCGGCCTTGATGGCGTCCCAGTTGGCGCTGACGTCTTCGGCGCCCTCGACCACCGTGTCGGCGAAGACGTGGGGGTGGCGCCGGACGAGCTTGTCGACGATGCCGGCGGCGACGTCGTCGACGTCGAAACCGCCGTCCTCGGAGGAGCGCTCCTGCGCCAGCCGGGCGTGGAAGACCACCTGGAGCAGCAGGTCGCCGAGCTCCTCTCGCAGGGCGGCGTGGTCGCCGTCCTCGATGGTCTCCATGACCTCGTAGGACTCCTCCAGCAGGTACGGCAGGAGGGACTCGTGGGTCTGCTCGGCGTCCCACGGGCACGAGCGCCGCAGCCGGTCCATGACGGCCACCAGGTCGAGCAGCCGCGCCCCCGGCAGGTCGTAGGAGCCCGGGACCAGCTCGATGACCGGCGGATCGTCCATGCCGAGCGCGGCGTGGCCGATGGCGCGCATGAGTTGCTCGTCGCCGTCCTGGGCGGCCAGCCACACCACAGTGCCGTCGCGGCCCTCGCGGGCCAGGGCCGCCGGGTCGGGCGTCACGACCTCGACCGGGATGTCCTCCTCGGCCAGGTAGGGCAGCAGCGGGTGGTCACCGGAGCCGGTGAGCACCCGCCCGGAGCCCAGGGCCGCCCACGCCCGCCCGCTCAGCAGGCCCGGAGCCACCCTGGGCGACGTCGTGACGACGAGGAGGGGCATGTGTCTACTGGGCGGCGGGCGGCGCCGGCTGGGCCGCGCCCTGGGCCGGAGCCCCGAAACGCGCCTCCTCGACCAGGCCCTGCTCGGTGTCCCAGGTGCCGTAGCGGTGGGAGACCTTGACCGGGATGGAGTCGAGCTGCGCGAACAGCTTCTGCTGCGCGGCCTGGACGGAGGCCTGGTCGGTGAGGTTGGCCCCGAACCGCTCGAGGCCCTTCTGGTAGGTCAGCGAGGTGCGGACCCACTTGCGGACCTCCGACGGCGGGACGCCCCTGCCGAGCATGGCCGGGCCGACCTTCTCGATGCCGCCCTGTTCGTTGATGAACTTGTCGACGTCACCCTCGCTGATGGTGAGGCCGGTGCGCTGGGCGAACTGCTCGAACTGGCTGAAGTAGATCAGCTGGAGCAGCACCGCGCGCGGGATCGAGGGCATCTGGAGCTGCGACTCGTTGATCTTGGCCTGCTTCAGCGCCGCCTGGTACTCGCGGATCTCGGAGTCCAGCCGGCCGTTGCTGATGCGCTCGCCGCCGACGGTGGCCGCCGTGCCGACCTGCACGGGCGAGGAGCAGGCGGTCAGCGCGACGCACGCGGCCGCGGCGGCCAGGAGCAGGCGCACAGGATTCGACTTCACTAGCGGTCCCTTCGACAGACGCGGCTACTCTACTCAAACCGCGCGCAGGTCCGTTCATCGATGTGCTCGTTGGCCACCGGCCGCCCGCGCGGGCTCCAGGAACATCGCCTCGACCAGGTCGGTGCACCACTTCAGCAGGTCCAGGTCGCGCAGCGGCTGCCCGCCGAACGGGCGGGTCTTCGGCACCGGCACCAGCAGCGTCTCGGCGGCCACCTTGAGGATCGCCTTGGGGTACAGCCGGTCCAGGCGGACCTGCTGGGACTCCCTCAGCGTGACCGGGGCGAACCTGATGTGCTGACCCTGCAGCGCGACGTCGGTCAGGCCCGCCTGGCGGGCGTGGACGCGGAAGCGGGCGACCTCCAGCAGGTTGTCCACCTCCTGCGGCGGGCGCCCGTACCGGTCGACGAGCTCCTCGCGGACGGCCACGATGTCGGCGCCGTCGCCCACCGCGGCGATGCGCTTGTAGGCCTCCAGGCGCAGCCGCTCGGAGGTGACGTAGTCGTGCGGGATGTGGGCGTTGATCGGCAGCTCGACCTTGACGTCCGGGCGCTCCTCGACGACCTCCTGGCCCGACAGCTTGGCCTTCTGCTCCTGCACGGCCTCGGCCATCATCCGGACGTACAGGTCGAAGCCGACGCCGGCGATGTGCCCGGACTGCTCGGCGCCGAGGATGTTCCCGGCGCCGCGGATCTCCAGGTCCTTCATGGCGACGTACATGCCGGCGCCCATCTCGGTGTGCTGGGCGATCGTGGCCAGCCGCTCGTGGGCGGTCTCGGTGAGCGGGGCCTCCGGCGGGTACAGGAAGTAGGCGTAGCCCCGCTCGCGGCCCCGGCCGACCCGGCCGCGGAGCTGGTGGAGCTGGGACAGGCCGTAGTTGTCCGCGCGGTCGACGATCAGGGTGTTGGCGTTCGGGATGTCCAGGCCGGACTCGACGATCGTCGTGCTGACCAGCAGGTCGAAGTCGCGCTCCCAGAAGCCGACCATGATCTTCTCGAGCTGCTGCTCGTTCATCTGGCCGTGGGCGACGGCCACCCGGGCCTCGGGAACCAGCTCGCGCAGACGGGCGGCCACCTTGTTGATCGAGGAGACCCGGTTGTGCACGAAGAAGACCTGGCCGTCGCGCATCAGCTCGCGGCGGACGGCGGCGGCGATCTGCTTCTCGTCGTAGGGGCCGACGAAGGTGAGGATCGGGTGCCGCTCCTCCGGAGGGGTGAGGATGGTGGACATCTCGCGGATGCCGGTGAGGCCCATCTCCAGCGTCCGCGGGATCGGCGTCGCCGACATGGCGAGCACGTCCACCTGCGTGCGCATGTGCTTCATGGCCTCCTTGTGCTCGACGCCGAACCGCTGCTCCTCGTCGACGATGATGAGGCCGAGCTGCTTGAAGCGGATGTCGGGGTTGAGCAGGCGGTGGGTGCCGATCACGATGTCGACGGCGCCGTCCTTGAGACCGTCCAGAGTGGCCCTGACCTCGCCGTCGCTCTGGAACCGCGACACGGGCTTCACCACCACGGGGAAGCTCGCGAACCGCTCGCCGAAGGTCGACAGGTGCTGCTGGACCAGCAGCGTGGTGGGCACCAGGACGGCCACCTGCTTGCCGTCCTGCACGGCCTTGAACGCCGCCCGCACGGCGATCTCGGTCTTGCCGTAGCCGACGTCGCCGCAGATCAGCCGGTCCATCGGCACCGCGCGCTCCATGTCGCGCTTGACCTCGTCGATGGCCTCGAGCTGGTCACCCGTCTCGGCGTAGGGGAAGGCGTCCTCCATCTCGCGCTGCCAGGGGGTGTCGGCGGCGAAGGCGTACCCGGGCGAGGCCATGCGGGCGCTGTAGAGGCGGATCAGCTCGCCGGCGATCTCCTTGACGGCCTTCTTGGCACGGGACTTGGCCTTGGCCCAGTCGGCGCCGCCCATGCGGTTGAGCGTGGGCGACTCGCCGCCGACGTACCGGGTGACCTCGTCGAGCTGGTCGGTCGGCACGTACAGCCGGTCGCCCTTGGCGTACTCGATGACCAGGTATTCGCGGGTGGCGCCCTGCACCGAGCGCTGGACCATCTCGACGTAGCGCCCGACGCCGTGCTGCCCGTGGACCACGTGGTCGCCGACCTTGAGCTGGAGCGGGTCGACCATGTTCCTGCGCCGGGACGGCAGGCGCCGCATGTCCTTGGTGGAGGCCTTCTGCCCCACCAGGTCGAGGTGGGTCAGGACGGCGACCGCGTCGCCGACGAACCCGTGCTCGACCCGGCCGGTGGTGACGCTCACGACGTCCTTGCCGGGGGCGGTCTCGAGGCCGGGCACCAGGCGGGCGGCGACGTCCACGCCCTTGAGCAGCTCGACGATGCGCTCGGCCGGGCCGTGGCCCTCGCTGAGCAGGACGACCGCGCGGCCCTCGCCGAGCCAACCCTTGATGTCGCCGAGCGCGCGCTGGGTGTCCCCCCGGTAGGCCTCGGCCTCGCGCGCGGACAGCTCGACGATCTCGCTCTCGCCGTAGACGTCGCCGCTCGACGCGGGGGGCGCCGCGGGGGCCTGGCCGCCCGAGGGCTGGTCGGTGGTGGCGAACGGGGCGATGGTCCACCACGACTGGCCGAGCTCGCGGGCGTGGTGGCGCACCTCTTCCAGGTCGCGGAAGGCCGCCGCCCCGAGGTCGATCGGCGCCTCGCCGCCGGCGGCGGCGTTGATCCAGGACGCCTCGAGGAACTCCTGGCTGGTGCGCACCAGCTCGACGGCGCGCCCGCGGATGCGCTCGGGATCGCAGACGAACACCGACGCGCGGGCCGGGAGGTGGTCCAGCAGCAGGTCCATGCCGTCGACCAGGACGGGCGCGAATGCCTCCATGCCCTCGACGGGCATGCCGTCGGCGAGCTGGTCGAGGATGTCCTTCAGCGCGGGATGCCGGTCGGCCAGCTCGGCCGCCCGCACCCTGACCTCGTCGGTGAGCAGCAGCTCGCGGCACGGCGCGGCGAACAGCCCGCCCTCGGCGACCTCCAGCGAGCGCTGGTCGGCGACCTTGAACCAGCGGATCTCCTCGATGGTGTCGCCCCAGAACTCAAGGCGCAGCGGGTGCTCCTCGGTGGGCGGGAAGACGTCCAGCAGCCCGCCGCGCACGGCGACCTCGCCGCGCTTCTCCACCATGTCGACGCGGTGGTAGCCGTTGCCGACCAGGCGCTCGACCACGTTCTCAAGATCGGCGTCGTCCCCGGAGCGCAGCCGCACCGGCTCGAGGTCGCCGAGCCCGGCGACGAGCGGCTGCAGCAGGGCCCGGACCGGCGCGACCACGACGTCCAGCGGCCCGGCGGCGGCGTCGCCCTGGACGGGGTGGGCCAGCCGGCGCAGGACGGCCAGCCGCTGGCCGACCGTGTCGCTGCGCGGCGAGAGCCGTTCGTGCGGCAGGGTCTCCCAGGCCGGGAAGACGGCGACGGCGTGGTCGCCGACCAGGCCGGTGAGCGCAGCGGCGAGGTCTTCGGCCTCGCGGGCGGTCGCGGTGACGGCCAGGACCGGCCGCCGGCGCGCGAGGGCGGCCACGGCGAACGGCCGCAGCGCGGGCGGCGCGACCAGGTTGACGTCCTCGCCGTGGCGCTCAAGGGCACCGGCGAGTTGCGGATCGGCGACGACAAGGTCGAGCAGTCCGGAAAGACTCATTAGAAATGCCCCCACATGGTCATCCCCGCCTTCTCCCGCGCTTCAGGGCCCGGCCTGCCGGCCTTCTCGATCTTGTCGGCCTGATCGGCCGGCCGAGATCCCCGCGTGGCGCCCGTCACCGCGCATCACACCGCGAACCCACCGATGACCGCAGACGGAACACGTCCATCGAATCACGACATGACGGAACCGGCACGGCCCACGGTGTCCACGACGACACGCGCGACCCCGGCTCGTCGGAGTCGGGGTTGTCTCAAGGCTACTTCCCCCTCGGCGGCACCATGCCGGGAACCGTCCCTCCGTCCGTTCTGTCGGCAAACGCGAAACTCCCCGGCCGCCCGGCGCGGGCCTTGCGGGCGGACGCGGCGCGCTCCCGGCGGCGAAAGCCGGAGCTTTCGTCAGGTGAATCCAATACAGAGAGGGCCAGGATGACTACTCTGAGTCACATGTCAGAGGTTCGATGGTGGCCGGAGACCCAGGGCGACGTGTTCGGTCACCGCATCCGCGAGCTGTGGACCGAGCAGCTCGGCCGGCGGCTCGACGTCCTGATCGCCGGGTGCGCCCGCGGCGACGCGATCGACGTCGAGCGCGTGGACACCCGGGTCACCGGCATCGACGAGGACACCCCGGTGCTGCGCGCCGCCGTCGAGCGCCGCTCCGGCCTCGACGCCCGCTTCCTCGGCGACCTGCGCGACGCGCCGCTGCTGCCGCGCACCTTCGACGTCGTGCACGCCGCCTTCCTGCTCGAACGGGTGCGCAACGCCGAGCTCGTGCTCGACCGCATGGTCAACGCCCTGCGCCCCGGCGGGCTGCTGCTGATCAGGATGCGCGACCGCACGTCGGCGTACGGCTTCTGCGACCGCCTCACGCCGTGGTGGCTGCGCCGCCTGCTGTGGGCGCGCCTCGCCCCTGCCGGCGCCGTGGGCCCGCTGCGGGCGGTCTACGAGCAGGTGGCCTCCCGCGAGGGCATCCACTCGTACTGCCTGATGCGCGGGCTGATGATCGCCGAGGACTATTCGGCGACCTCCGGCCCTGCGCTGCGCGGACGGCACCCCAAGCTGGTGCGGGCCGCGCTGCGCGTCGTCCAGCACCTCTCGGGCGACCGCCTGCCCGCCGGCCGCGACGAGATCACCTTGGTCATCCGCAAGCCGCAGAACCACTTCGCCCGCCTGATCTGAGAGCCCGGCCCCTGTGTCGGCCTCTCGCACCGGGCGGGCGGGAGGTCAGCGGCGCACGGTGAGCAGCGGCTCCCAGCTTCCGGGCCGCTCGCTGTTCTTCCGGTCGCCCGACAGCTGCACGGTGTGCTTGCCATCGATGCCCACCAGCACCAGCCCGTTGTTGAACTCGTTGCGGCACTCGCCGGCGCAGCCCAGGCCGATCAGGTGCTCGTCGTCGGCCCAGGCCAGAAGTTGCAGCATCTTCTGCCTGCCGACGAGCTCGCCCGTGGCGACCTTTTTGACCGACGTCTCAGGACCCGGCGGGCGCCCGAAGGAGGCGTACATCGTCCCGTCCGGGGAGACGCCGGCCCGTTGGTCGGTCTCCAGCGGCCCCGCGGGCGGGTCGTGCGGCCTGCCCTCCAGGTCGTAGACGAGTTCCCGCCGCTCCCCGGCCTCGCCGAAGGCCGGGTTGAACTGCCAGACGAGCGTGCCGTCATCCGCCCAGGCGAACGGGCGGTAGGGGCTGCCGCCCGGCGGCGGCACGGCGATGAACGACGCCCGGCCGGAGGCGACGTCCACCACCTGGAAGCCGGTGCGCCCGGGGTCCGGCTCGCGCCAGCTGGTTCCGTCGGCGGACACGTCGAACCGGATCGTCGGGTCCCGGTCGTAGGCCGTGGCGAGCACCTTGGCGCCGTCGCGCGACCAGGAGACGTCCGCCACCGGATGGTCGAGGTCCACCCACCGGACGATCTCGCGGGTGGTCATGTCCAGGATGCCGACCCTGCGGGCCGGCAGGTCGCGCTCCAGCACGGCCGCGAACCGCATGCCCGGGGCCACGTCGAGCGCCGCCCAGGGGGTCTCCTCGTACCGGCCGGTGCCCGGGTCGTACAGGAACCACTGGTCGCGGCGGCGCTCGGACGTGGGGCCGATCTTCTCCGGCGCCCAGATGCGGTACGCCGACACGGCGATCCGTCCCGCCGCGATGAGGGTCTTCGGCGGGGAGTTCCGGGGGTCGGCGTGCACGTCGAGGCCCCGCTCGGTCACCGCGGCCGTCGTGGTCGCCGTCGGCTCCGGCCCGTTCTCGCCGGTGGGCGAGGCCGAACCGGTCACCCCCGTCGCCGGGACGGGCCGACCCGCCCCCCGGGACAGCGTCTGCGGCACGAGGACGGCCCCGGCGACCACGGCGGCCGAGGCCGCGAGGGCCAGCACCACCGTGCCACGGCGCCGCCGGGAACGCCGCTCCAGCGCCCGGTCGCTCAGGCCGGGCGGCACCGTCGCCTCCTCGGACCACTCGCGAAGGGTCTCGGGCAGAAGGGATTCGGGCGTCATGGGGTGACCTCCTCGAACGGGTGGTGCGGCGCGCGGAGGTCGGCGAGCTCAGGCGAGACGGAGCGCAGCCGGGCTATGGACCGGTGGACGGTGCTGCGGACCGTGCCGACCGAGCAGCCCATGATCTGGGCGACCTCGGCCTCCGGCAGGTCCTCGAAGTAACGCAGCACGAGCACGGCGCGCTGGCGCGCGGTGAGGCGGGCCAGCGCGCGGCGCAGAATCAGCTTGGTGTCGGCCAGATGCGTGTCGTCGCGCCCGGCTCGCTCGGGCAGGTCCGCGACCACCGTCTCGCGCCGCCGCGACGCCCCCCGCCACCAGCTCACCTGCTGGCGGTACATGGCACGCCGGACGTACGGCTCGGGGTCGTCTATGCGGCTCCACCGCGCGGCGGCCCGCGCCAGGACGGTCTGCAGCAGGTCCTCTGCGGCGTGCTGGTCGCCGCCGGTGAGCAGGAAGCCCAGCCTCATCAACGCGGGCGACCGCGCCGACACGAACTCGCGGAAACGTCGCTCCTCGGCAACGTCCACGATCACCTCCAGAAGTCGTCGTGCCCCTAGGACGCGACCGGCCGCCCCCCGCTATGCCTCACCCCGTTCCGTGGACGCACTCCCGCACTATCCTGTCCCGGTGGGAAACGTGGAGCAGACGACGCCGCCCTCCGGGACGGCCCCCGAGTGGGTGCCCGACGCGCGCGAACTGGCCGACCTCGAGCTGCTGCTCTCGGGCGCGTTCGCCCCGCTGAAGGGGTTCCTCGGCTCGGCCGACGCCGCCTCGGTCACCGAGGACGGCCGCCTTCCCGACGGCACGCCGTGGCCCGACCCGGTCACGCTCCTGGTGCCGCACGACCACCCCGTCTCGGCCGGCGACGAGCTCACGCTGCGCGACCCCGAAGGCGCCGCGGTCGCCGTCGTGAGCGTGACCGAGCGCACGGCGGACGGCCTGGTCGCCGGCCCGGTGACCTCTCTCGGCGCGCCCGAGCACGGCCCCTTCGCCCGGCTGCGGCGCTCACCGGAGCAGGTGCGGGCCGAGCTGGGCGAGCGTCCTGTCCTCGCCGTCACCATGCGGGGGCCGCTGGACGACCTGGACGAGATCACCGCCACCGCCCGCGAGCTGGACGCGGCGATCCTGCTGCTGCCGCTGGCCTTCGGCGAGGGCGGCCCGGCGGTCGTCCGCGCGGCGCTCAAGGCGCGCGACCGGCTGCCGTCCGGCACCGCCGTCGCCGTGGTCCCGCTCGCCCCCCGTGAGCCCGAGATCGACCTCGAACTGCGCGAGCACGTCGCCACGGCGTACGGGGCGGTCGAGCACCTGGCCGGGCCCGAGCCGGTCACGCTGCCGGGGCCGCCGCACCGGCGCGGCCTGGTGGTGTTCTTCACCGGCCTGTCCGGGTCGGGCAAGTCGACGATCGCGCGCGGCATGCACGACGCGCTGCTCGAACGCGGCACCCGCACGGTGACCTACCTGGACGGCGACGTCGTGCGGCGGCTGCTGTCGGCGGGGCTCACCTTCTCCCGGCACGACCGCGACCTGAACATCCGCCGCATCGGGTTCGTCGCCGCCGAGGTCGCCCGGCACGGGGGTCTCGCCATCTGCGCGCCCATCGCCCCGTTCGCGGCGACGCGCGACGAGGTGCGCCACATGGTCGAGGGGGTCGGCGCCGACTTCCTGCTGGTGCACGTGGCCACGCCGCTGGACGAGTGCGAGCGCCGCGACCGCAAGGGCCTGTACGCCAAGGCCAGGGCCGGGCTGATCCCCGAGTTCACCGGTATCTCCTCGCCGTACGAGGAGCCGGAGGACGCCGATCTGACGCTCGACACGACGGGCATATCGGTCGAGCGCGGGGTCGAGCGGGTGCTCGACGTGCTCACCGCCGGCGGCTGGCTGCGCTGAGCCTCCGCCCTGCCCGCGCTCCGGCTCAGTGGTCGGGGACCGGGGTGGAGCTGAAGTACGGCGCGCGGGCCAGTTCGGTGAAGGCGCGCCGGGCGGCCACCGTCGCGTCGAAGCGGGTGTCGCCGCGCGGCGCGCGCGGCGAGTCGAAGTACACCAGGGCCTTGATCTGCGGATATCCCTTGATCTGGCGGCGCACCGAATTGAAGAACGACACCTTGAACGCCGGCTCGTCCAGCCGCTCGAAGGCGCCCCACTCGGCCACCATGATCGGCTTGCCGGGGAAGCGCATCTGCGTCCAGCGGTAGAAGCCGGGCCAGCCGGAGTGGTCGTCACGGGTCTTGTCCACCAGGCCGGCGAAGTCGTTCACCCGGCGGTCGGCGTAGGGGTCCAGGCCGATCCAGTCGACCACGTCGTCTCCGGGGTAGAGCCGCTCGAACCACGGCTTGGCGGCCCAGTTGGGCGCCCCCATGTACGTCATGACCGTGACGGCGTTCTTGACCCCGCGCTCGCGCAGGCGTAGCACGACATGGCGGTACATGGCGGCGTAGTCCTCGGCGGTCATCCCCGACCCCGGGCGGGCGCGCACGTCGTTCTCGGGTTCGTGGTGGACGGTGAGGAAGAAGCGCTCGGGCAGCGTGCGCCTGATGCGCCGGGCCACGCGGTCGATGCGGCCGTCGATGGCGCCGGCGGCGATCTCGGCCCACGTGTGGTGCACGGAGGGCTTCCAGTTGATCAGCAGGATGCGCTTCCTGGCCAGCCGGCGCTCCTCGGGGGTGGGGAACGGGTCGCCGCCCCGGTGGTAGACGTGCAGGATGTCGGCCCTTCGCCCCATGCGCTCCTCGGCGGCGGCGATGGACCGGGCGGGCGACCGTCCGCCGAAGACCTCCGGGGCCACCCCCCACCACGCTCCGCAGCTCGGAATGAGCTTGGCGGTGGCCGCGCAGTCGGGGGCGTCGTCGGTGGCGGTCACGCCGGCGCCCGGGACGCGGTCTCCCTCCACGGCGAGCTGCGGGGGCTTCACCGAGGCCACGGCGTAAATGATCAGACCACAGCCGACGGCGAGCCCGGTGCCGAAAAACCATATTCCCGTCACTTTTCGCAATGCACTCAAACCCCCTTCTCCCCGGTCTTCCCCGAAGGTCGCTATTCACCTTCCCACTAATCGGTGCCATGCCGCCGGTAACTCGGCGCGCTTTCCCGGCGGTCCGGCGTCCGCGCCGTCGTTGGCTCCACGTCACGGCGGACGTCATACCGGACCCCAATAACGGAAATATCCGATTATGACGCTGAGCTGGGACGATGCCTCGTCCACCAAAAACTCCGGTATGCGGTCGCGGCATCCCGCGTTGTGCCTATAGTTCTCTGGATCCGCCCCTCGGGAACCGTTCACCACGCGGCGCCCGGCACATCACAGCGAACCGGGCGGATTTCGCAGGAACAATTCCGCACCGAGAGGCATGCCGTTCCCATGGACCACCCGGCGTCCTCAGTCTCCGGCCCGGCCCCCGGGCGCGAGCTCGCCGAATTCGGCTCGATGCTGGTGCGGCGCCGCGTCGCCCTCACCGTCTTCCTGCTCGCCGGGGTGTGCGCCGGCGGCGTCGTGCTCGCGACCACCCCACCCTCGTACACGGCCACCGCCGAGGTGCTGGTGGCCCCCACCGGAGTGCAGGACCAGACCAACCCGACCACGCCCCGCCAGCGCGAACCGCTCAACCTCGACACCGAGGCGCAGGTCGCCCGCTCGGCCGTGGTCGCGGCCCGGGCCGCGCGCGCCCTCAAGGTCAACGACCCCGACCCGCTCAGAGACCGCGTCGCGGTCACCGTGCCGCCCAACTCCGCCGTGCTCGCCATCTCCTACACCGCCGCCGACCCGGTCAGCGCCGCCGCGGGCGCGCAGGCGTTCGCCAAGGCCTACCTCGCCAACCGCGAGGCGACGGCCACCCGCGCCCTGGACGCCCAGCTCAAGGTGCTCTCCGGCAAGCTGCGCGAGATCGACTCCCGGCTCGCCGCCACCGCCGCCGGCCTGCCCCGCACCGCCCCGGGCTCGGCGGCGCGCACCATCGCCGGCCAGCGGCAGAACGTCCTGAGCCGGCAGGTCTACAACCTCACCGTCAAGTACGACTCCCTCAAGACCGTGGCGATCACCCCGGGCACCGTCATCAGCGACGCCCGCCCGCCCGCGTCGCCCTCCCAGCCGAGCCCTCCGCTCTACCTCGGCAGCGGGCTGTTCCTCGGCCTGCTCGCCGGGGCCGGCGCCGCCATGGTCCGCGACCGCTTCGACACCCGTCTCAGGACGGCCGCCGACATCGAGCGCCTCACCGGGCTGCCCGTCCTGTGCGAGGGTGAGAACGCCCGCGAGCTGCGCGAGCTGGCCATGGCCGTGGCCCGCCACCTGCGCGACGGCGGCGAGCTGTTAGTGCGCGGTGTCTCCCCCGACACCGACCCCGAGCCGATCGCCGACGACCTGCGCGTGGCGCTCACAGGCCTGGCCCCGATCTGGGTGCGCACCGACCAGGCGGCGCGCGCCGACGCCGCGGTGCTGGTCGTCGAGCGCCGCGCCGCCCGGTCCAAGCAGCTCGCCCAGGCCGTCCGGCAGCTCAGGCGCACCGACACCGCGCCCCTCGGCGTGATCCTGCTGCCCTCGCCCGCTCCGCTGCCCCGCGGCCAAGCCTCCCTGCCGCACGGCCACCACCGTCACCCCGGCAACCCCGCCTCCCGCGCCTCATGAGACGGCTTCTGCGGCCGCCGCCCCCGGCACGCCGGCCGATCGCCGCGCTGCTCGTGGGCTACCCGCTGTGGTGGGCGCTCGGCTTCGGCGGCCTGTCCCTGGTGGTCCTGGCCGTCCCGATGGCCGTCGTGCTGTGGCGGCGGCGGCCGATCGCGGTGCCCAAGGGCATGGGCCTGTGGGCGCTGCTCATCGCCGGATACCTGGTCAGCGCCCTCATGCTCGGCGAAATGCCGCCCGGCACCTACGGCGACCTCGGCGCCGGCCGCGTCTTGGGGTACGCGATGCGGCTCGCCCTCTACCTGTCCCTCATGATCATGGTGCTGTACCTGGGGAACCTCACCCCCGACGAGCTGCCGCAGCGCACGCTGGTGCGCATGCTCGGGGTGCTCTGCGTGACCACCGTGGCCGGCGGGCTGCTCGGCGTGCTCGCCCCCGGCTTCCAGTTCACCTCGCCGCTGGAGATGGCGCTGCCCGAGTGGATCGGCGGCAACTCCTACGTCCGCAACCTGATCCACCCGACGGCCGCGCAGGTGCAGCACGTCCTGGGGCACGCCTCGCCGCGCCCCGAAGCGCCCTTCGAATGGGCCAACGCCTGGGGGAGCAACATCTCGGTGCTGCTCATCTGGTTCGTCGTCGGCTGGTGGACCTACGGCGGCACCGTCCGCCGCCTGCTGTGCGCGGCCGTCGTCGCGCTGGCCACCGTGCCCATCGTCTACTCCCTCAACCGCGGCCTGTGGATCGGCCTGGCCGTCACCGTCGCCTACGTCCTGGTGCGCGCCCGGTCGCGCACGGCGCTCGCGGTCGGCGCGGCCCTCGCGGCGGCGGCGCTCGCGTTCTGGGCCGGGCCGCTCGGCGCCATCGTCGCCCAGCGCCTGGACAGCCCGCACAGCAACCGCATCAGGGCCTTCACGGTCGCCGGCACGCTGGAGGCCGCCGCCCACTCGCCGGTCATCGGGTACGGCAACACCCGCAACGCCTTCGGCAACTACCAGACGATCACCACGGGCCGCACCGACTGGTGCGCCGAATGCGGCCACCCCCCGCTCGGCAGCGACGGGCAGCTGTGGCTGCTGCTGATCACTCAGGGCTACACCGGCGCCGCGCTGTACATCGCGTTCTTCGCCGGGGCCGTCCGCCGGTTCCGGCACGACCGCACCCCCATCGGCCAGGCGGGGACGCTGGTCATGATCCTCGTGCTGATGTACATGGTCGTGTACGACGGCCTGGTCACCGCGCTGATCCTCTACCTGGTCTCCTACGCCCTCCTCTGGCGCAACGCCCCCGTCCCAGGCGCCGCGCCCCCCGGCCCCGCCGGATCGCGGGCCCTCACCGCCCCGATCGGGACGAACGGCGCGGCGGGCACCGAACCGATCTTGAACGACAACAGGGCGGTCACTGACCCGATGCGGACCGTCGGTGGTGTGACCCGCGGTCGTCTGCGGGCAGTCGGTAATGAGGCCGGTCGTCCGACACGGACCACCGGTACGACGACCACCGCACCAATGGAGGCGTTCCGGTGAGGGACTACCGCGCCCGTCTGGGCTATCTCGACCAGGTCACCACCCTGCTCTACCCGACCCCCGCTCCCACGCCGTCCCAGCCCTCGGCCACCGATCCCGGCACCGCGGTCTCCGTTCCTCCGGAGACGGACCGCTCGTCTCCGGCCAGCCACTCCACTTCCTCCACCACGGACTCCACCGTCGACTCCACCGTCGACTCCACCGTCGGCCCCAGCATCGATCCCGGCACGGACTCCGTCTCTTCCGGCGCCAGGGCCGCGTACGCCGTGCTGCCGAGCAGGTACCTGCCCCGGCGGCTCGTGCCGCGCTCCCGCTGGCTGCCGGGACGACGGCGCCTGCCGCACGGGCCGGGCACGATCGAGACCTACCTCAGCGAGGTGTTCGGCCGGCCCGTCAAGGTCATCGTGCACGTCCGGCCGGCCCGGCGGGCCAACCGCAAGCCCATCCTGGAGATCCGTTCCGGCTCCGGGGAGCCGCTCGCGTTCGTCAAGATCGGGGACACCGAGCGCTCCCGGTCACTGGTCCGGCACGAGAGCGCGGTGCTCGAAGCGCTGGCCGGGCTGCCACTGCGGGTCGTCGCCGCGCCCACCGTGCTGCACCACGGCGTCTGGAACGGCCTCGACGTGCTCGCCCTGTCCCCGCTGGCCACGCGGCGGCGGCGCGTCCCCGCGGCCCTGCTGGAGGACGCCGTCCACGAGATCGCCGCGCTCGCCGTCCCCCGCGCCACGCCCGGCGAGGGCCGCCCCTCTCCGTTCGTCCCCTCCCAGCGCCCCAGCGAGGACGACCTCACCGACCCGGCGCGCCCCCTCGCCACCGGCGACCCGCGTCCTTCCGCCTCCACCGACCAGGTGCGCTCTCTCGCCGCCGACCCGGGGCGTCACCTCGCCACCGGCCACCCCGCGCGCTCTTGCGCCGCCGGCGACGAGGTGAACGACGGCGCCGCACGTGTCCTGCGCCTCCCGGCGGACGGGCGGGGCGACCACGCCTGGCACGGCGACTTCTCGCCGTGGAACATGGCCCTCTCCCCCGACGGCCGCCTGGCCGTCTGGGACTGGGAGCGTTTCACCACCGGCGTGCCGCTCGGGTTCGACGCGCTGCACCACTTCTTCCAGCGGGCACTGCGCCGGATGCCTCCCCGGCTCGCCGCCGAGGCGTGCGTGGCGGGCGCCGTCCGCACGCTCGCGCCGTACGGCCCTTCGGCGGGCGCGGCGCGGTGGACGGCCGTCCAGTACCTGATCACCCTGGCCGACCGCCATGAGGGGGACGGCCACCAGCCGCTCGGCCCGCCGGCCGCGTGGCTCAACCCCGCCCTCGACCATCTGGAGGTCCTGCATTGATCCGCACGGTGAAGAGATCCGCGCACGCCCTGTCCCATACGGCGGGCCGGCTCACCGTGACCGGGCGGCTCCTGCCGTCCTTCCTGATCACCGGCGCTCAGCGCTGCGGCACCACCTCCCTGTACCGCGCCCTGGCACAGCACCCCCTGATCCTCAAACCCGTGCTGCGCAAAGGGGTGCACTACTTCGACATGGCCTACGGCAAGGGCTCCTCCTGGTATCGCGCGCACTTCCCGCTGAAGGTCACCGCGCACCGCCTTGAACGCAGGTTCGGCATCCGCCCGCTCAGCTTCGAATCCTCGCCGTACTACCTGTTCCATCCGATGGTCCCCTCGCGCATCGCCACCGACCTGCCGGGGGTGAAGCTGATCGCCCTGGTCCGCGACCCGGTCGAGCGGGCCTACTCGGCGCACGCGCACGAGGTGGCGCGCGGGTTCGAGACCGAGGCGTCGTTCGAGCGGGCGCTCGCGCTGGAGCCCTACCGCCTGGACGGCGAGGAGGAACGGCTGCGCGCCGACCCGGCCGCGCGCAGCCGCGCCCACCGGCACCACGCCTATGTCGCCCGCGGCCAGTACGCCGAACAGCTCGCGCGGCTGGAGCCGCTGGTCGGTCGCGACCGCATCCTGGTGCTCGACAGCGGGTCCTTGTTCACCGCACCCGAGCGCGCGTACGACCGGGTGCTGGAGTTCCTCGGGCTGCCCCGTCTCGGCGACCCGGTGTTCGAGCGGCACAACGCCCGCCCCCGCCCGTGCGACATGCCGGCGGCTCTGCGGCGACGGCTGTCGGAGCACTTCGCCCCCTGGGACGCCCGCCTCGAACCCTGGCTCGACGAGCGCCCCTCATGGCGCCCCTGACCCCGCACCCCATGCCTGTCGTCTCCGCCGGCGGAGCGGGCGCGACGCGATCGGTGGTCAAGGGCGGCGCGGCCGGGCTGGTGGGAGCGGCGGTGGCCGCGGGGTCGCAGTTCCTGATCGTGGTGGCCGTCACCCGCGGGTTCGACGCGCGAACGGCGGGCTGCTTCTTCACCGCGACCACCGTGTGCCTGATGGCGGCCGGCGTCCTGCGCCTCGACTGCGGCAACGGCCTGATCTACTTCATCGCCGCAGCCCGCACCGCCACCCCCTCACAGCAACCCGCCCCCGCAGGGCGCGCCACCCTTCGCGTATCAACGTCCGCCGCCTCTGCCATGCCCGCCGCGCCCCGCGGATACCTGCGGGCCGCCCTGCCGCCCGTGGTCATCCTGTCCTTCGCCGTCGCGGCCCTCGTCTTCGCCTACGCGGACGCGCTCGCCACCGCGCTGACCCACACCACGACCAGCCCCGCCCATGTCGCGTGGGGGACCACCGCGGCGCCCTCGCCCGGCGCGGATCTCGCCGTCGTCCTGCTCGGCGCGGCGCTGCGCGGGCTCGGTCTGGCGCTTCCCGTGATCGTCCTGGCCGACATCCTGGTGTCGGCGACCAGGGGCTTCGGGGTCATGCGCCCGACCGCGCTGTTGAGCGGGGTGCTCCAGCCCGGCGCGCAGCTCCTCCTGGTCGGCGCCGTCGCCCTGGCCGGCACCACCGGCGTCCTGCCTGAGGGCGCGGGGACGCCCGGCTCCGCGTCCGGCACCGGGTGGCTCCTGGCCGCGGCCTGGGCGGCGCCCGCGCTGCCGGTGCTCGCGCTGAGCGCCTTCTGGTTGCGCCGACGGATGCCCACCGGGCCGTACGTCCCCCGCGCGGCCCGCGCGTTCTGGCGGTACACCGGTCCGCGTGCGCTGGGCGGGGCGGCGCAGGCGGTGTTCCAGCGGCTGGACGTCGTCGTCGTGGCCGTGCTGGCCGGGCCCGCGCAGGCGGCGCTGTACACGGCCGCCACCCGGTTCAAGGTGGTCGGCCAGCTCGTGAACCAGGGGTTCGCCCAGGCGGCCCAGCCCCGGCTCGTCCGGGCCATGGCCGAGGGTGATCTCCCCCTCGCCCGCAGGCTGTACCAGATGACCACGATGTGGCTCGTCCTGCTGACCTGGCCGGTGTGGCTGGGTTACGCCGTGCTCGCCCCCTGGCTGCTGCGGGCCTTCGGCGACGGCTACCCGGACGGAGCCACCGTGGCCGTGGTCCTGGCCGCCACCATGATGCTGGCGACGGCGTGCGGCATGGCCGACGTCATGCTGATCGCCGCGGGACACACCGCCGCGAGCACGGCCAACATCCTGAGCGCGATCGCGGTCACCGTCGCGCTCGACGTCGCGCTCGTCCCCTCGCACGGGGCGCTGGGCGCCGCCCTCGGCTGGTCCGGCGGGATGTTCGCCAAGAACCTGATGCCCCTGGTGAAGATCGCCCGCTTGTACGGGCTGCGTCCCTTCGGAGCCCACAGCCTCCCCTCCCTCCGCCTCTGGCGCGCCGAAGAGGCGACGTGATGTCCGCCGGAGAGCCGCCATGAGACCCGGAAAGGCGACACGAGGCCCCCGGGGAGACGACGCGATGCTCGGAGAAGGCGAGATGAGCGACCGAGAAGGCGACACCGGCCCCCGAGGAGACACATGAAGCGCGCGCCGCGACCAGGCGGTGTGACGCGAGAAGCGGCGCCCATCCTGGTCACCGGGCTGCCGCGAAGCGGCACGAGCTGGGCGGGCAAGATGCTCACCGCCGGGGGCGGCGCGGTGTACGTCAACGAGCCGCTCAACCCGCAGCGCCCGCCCGGGCGCTCCCCTGGCGTGCTGAACGCCACGGTGGAGCACCGGTTCCAGTACATCTGCCGGGACGACGAGGAGCCGTGGCGGCGCGCCTTCGCCGACACCGTGGCCCTGCGCTACCAGTACGTCGCCGAGCTGCGCCGCAACCGCTCGCCGGGCGATCTGGCGCGTCTGGCGAAGAACGCCTCGGCCTTCGCGCTCGGCCGGGCACGCCGCCGCCGCGCGCTGCTGGACGACCCGTTCGCGCTGTTCTCGGCGGGCTGGTTCGCCGAGCGCCTCGGCTGCCGGGTGGTGCTGCTGGTGCGCGATCCGGCGTCCCTGGTGGCGAGCTGGCGGCGGCTCGGCTGGACCGTTCACCTTCACGAGCTGCTGGAACAGCCGCTCCTGCTGCGCGACCACCCGGTGGTCGGACGGGTGCGCCCGCTGGCCGGCTCCCCCGACCACGTCGCCGCGATCGCCACACTGTGGGCCGTGGCCCGGGAGGTCGCCGGGGAACTGGCCGCCCGCCACCCCGCCGTCCGCCTGGTGTCCTACGAGCACCTGGCCGCCGATCCGCTCGCCGGCTACCGCGATCTGTACGCCTGGTGCGGCCTGCCCTGGACGCCCCGCGCGGCCCGGCGCGTCGAGCGCGCCTGCACGACCGGCCCCCGCGCGGCCCGCCCGCCGCACGGCGCCTCCGCCGCGCGCCACGGCGATACCCGAACGGACGGCTCCACCCGAACGGACGGCTCCACCCGGGCAAGCGGGTTCCCCCGGACGGACGACTCCACCCGGGCAAGCGGATCCACACGAACGGACGGGTCCACCCGGACGGACGGGTCCACCCGGACGGCTGGATCCGCTCAGGGGCACGCGTCCTCTCAGGAGCGCGAATCCACCCTGGCGGACGCGTCCACCCAAGCGCGCGAATCCACCCTGGCGGACGGATCCACCCTGGCGGACGGATCCCCTCGGGCGGGGGGATTCGCCTGGACGGGTCTGTCGCGTACCGCCTACCGCCGCATGGACTCGGCCAGCGCCGCCGCCCGCCCGCCCGCCGGGCTCACCGCCCAGGACCTCTCGCGCATCGAAGCGATCACGCGATGACGGCCGCTCGCGTGCGCGTCCTCGCCGCCCGGTGACCCCGGCCGGCCCCCTCCATGCGTCAAGGCAATGTCATGGAGGGAATTGTCAGCACATCCATGCTGGTCAGAGGATAGGTGGCATGAACGAGAACCACTCGGTCCCCGTCGTCCGGCTGCACGCGGACGAGGACGGCGAATCCCACTTCACCGACGACAGCATGACGCTCGGCCTGGCCGAGTTCGCCCCGCCGGCCCCCGCCATCCTCGTCTCGCCGCCCACGGCGGCGGCGCGCTCGATGTTCCTCGCCCTGCCCGACAACTGGTCGAGCGAGGCGCATCCCGCGCCGCGCGAGCAGCTCATGGTGATGATGAGCGGCGCGATCGAGGTGACCGTCAGCGACGGCGAGACGCGTACGTTCACGACCGGGGACGTGATCATGATCGAGGACACCACGGGAAAGGGCCACACGACCAGGAGCGCCGCCCCGAACGCCCTCGCCATAGTCGTCCAAACGTAGATCGTCCCAGCGCTCCGACGAAGACACAGCCAGGCCGCCTGGGCAGGCCCAGCTCATCACCTGCGCTTCCGCTGGGGACAACCGGGCCGCGCCGGCGGACTCAAACCATCACCAACGCCTCAGTCGAGGACAAGCGGGCCGTGCGGGCGGACTCAGATGGGGACAACCGGACCGCGCGGACGGACTCAGAGCATCACCAACGCCTCCGTCGGGGACAGCCGGGCCGCGCGGATCGCGGGGTAGAGCCCGGCCACGCCGCCGATGAGCACGGTGGCGGCGAGCGCGCCGGTCGTCGCCCACGCCGGCACGACGGTCGGCCAGCTCTGATAAGCGGCGTAGCCGGTGGTCACCGCGATGCCCAGGAGTACTCCGCCGATGCCGCCGAGCGCGGACAGCAGCAGCGACTCGGCGAGGAACTGCGTCCGGATCTGCCCTCGGGTGGCGCCGAGCGAACGGCGCAGGCCGATCTCGGACCGGCGCTCCAGCACCGAGATCACCATCGTGTTGGCGACCCCGACGCCTCCCACCAGCAGTGCCACCGCGCCGAGGCCGAGGAGCAGTCCGTTCAGGGTGGCGTTGGCCGCCCGGCTCGCGGCCAGGGCGTCCGAGGGCCGGGACACGCTGACGTCACCAGCCGCCTGCGGGTTGGCGGTGGCCGCCAGGACGGCGCGCACCGCCTCGACCTGACTGTCCCGCGACCGGGTGTAGACGGTGGTCGCCCGCCCGTCGAAGCGGAACAGGTCGGTGGCGGCCGGCCAGCCGATCAGGACGGCCGTGTCGAGCTCGGGTGCGAGCTTCACCTGGTCGAGCACGCCGATCACGGTGAACCGCTCGCCGCCGACCAGGATCATCGTCTCCGGCCCGGCCCGGCCGATGCCGAGCCGCCCGGCCGCCTCGGCGCCGAGCACCGCGGCCGGGTACCGGCCGGTGCCGCCGTTCAGCCAGACGCCGTTGCGCAGCGTCGCACCGACGGTCTCCGGCAGGCTCGCCCGGGCGGCCGACACGGTCAGCCCGCCGGTCTCCACCTTGGGGATCCTGTCCGAGCGGTACACCTTGGCGTCGCGGATCGCCCCGGTGGCGGAGACGGCGGTGACCGGTCCGATCCGCGCGATCATGGCCTCGGCCTCGGCGGGAAGCTTCGCCTCCTGACCGTCGAAGGTCTGTCCGGGGACGACCGTGAGGAGGTTCGTGCCGAGCGCGGCGAGCTGCCGTTCGAGCTGTTCCCGCGAGGAGGACGAGATGCCCACCACCGCCACCATGGCGGCGATGCCGATCGCGATGCCCAGCGCCGAGAGCAGTGCCCGGGTCGGCCGGCTGCGTAAGCCGGTCGCGCCGACCCGGACCACCTCACGCGGGGACAGCCGGGCGGGCGTAAGCCGGGGGCGGGTCTGCCGGCCCGTCATGACGTGGTCACTCCCGCCTCGTGCGGCAAGGTGACGGTGTCGCCGACCACCCTGCCATCGCGCATCAGCACCTGCCGGTCCAGCCGGGCCGCGATGTCCAGGTCATGCGTGATGACCACGACCGTCGTGCCGGCGGCGTGCAGTTCCCGCAGCACGGCCATGATCCCTTCGCCCGAGGCGGAGTCGAGGTTGCCGGTCGGCTCGTCGGCGAGCAGCAGCGCGGGGTCGCCGATCACCGCCCGGGCGATCGCCACCCGCTGCCTCTCACCCCCGGACAATTCATGCGGCTCGTGGTCGAGCCGGTGTCCGAGGCCCACCCGCTCCAGCGTCGCCCCGGCCCGCCGTCGCCGCTCCCTCAGGGCGACCCCGGCATAGAGCAGGCCGTCGGCCACGTTGTCCAGCGCCGGCACGCCCGAGGCCAGGTGGAACTGCTGGAACACGAAGCCGATGCGGGTCGCGCGCAGCGCCGACAACTGCCGGTCGGACAGCCGCGACACGTCGTGGCCGTCGACCACCACCCGGCCGGAAGTGGGCCGGTCGAGCGTGCCCAGCACGTGCAGCATGGTCGACTTACCCGAGCCGGACGGGCCGACCACCGCGACCAGCTCGCCGGCGCCGATGGTCAGGGTGACGCCGGCGAGCGCCCGCACACCGCCGGGGTACACCTTCGTCACGTCGGTCAGTTCGATCATCGCGGCATCCCCACGGTCGTGCCCTCGCGCAGCCCGTCGCCGGTGATCTCGACCCGGCCGTTCGCGAACAGGCCGGTCTTCACCTTGACGTAGCGCGTGGCGGATCCCTCGACCACCTCGACGCCGTAGCCGCCCTCGGCCAACGCCACGAGCGCCGCGACGGGCACGGTGAGCACGTCCTCGCGCTCGGCCGCGGTGAAGACCACACTGACCACGGCCACCTCGATCCCCGCGGCCGCCTTGGCATCGCGCAGCCCGATGATCGTCTCGATCGAGGTCTCCGCCTGCCCTCCGGAGCCGGTCGGCCGCAGGACCACCGTACGGACCCGCTCCACCCGGCCGGCGACCTTCCGGCCGTCGGGCATGTGGAGCCGTACGCGGACCCCCTTGCGGGCCAGCCGCTGCTTGGACACCTCCAGCCGGGCGGTGACCTGGCGGCCGGTCCCGGTGTACCGCAGGACCTCCTGCCCGCCGCCGGTGGACCGGTTCACCCCTGCCGAGACGGCGTCGATCCGGATCCTGCCCGGGGCGAACACCACCCGCCCCAGCTCGACCTGGCCGGTCCGCGGCAGGCCGAGATCCTTCTGCCATCGCCGCACCGCGACCGAGGTGCTCCACGTGTAGGTCTTGTCCACCGTGAACCCGCCATAGCCGAGCGTCTTGAGGTTGCGTTCGAGCTGCCGCACGTCCGCGCCGGTGACGCCTGGAGCGAGCGTCCGGTAGGCGGCGACGTCGCCGTACATGAGCACGACCGGCGTGTCGTCCACCCGGTAGATCCGCCGGCCCCTGGCGATGACGTCGCCGGGCAGAGGCATCTTGGTGACGACACCCGCGATCCGGCCGGCCAAAGCGGTCTCGGCACGGTAACCCAGATCACCTGGCACCTCGTCGGTGTCCAGCATCGTCATCCGGGTCACCTGGGCGGTGGCCGGCGGCAGGTTCGCCGCGGCCGGCGCACCCGTGCCGCCCCCGCCGCCGAACCCGCCACCGAATCCGCCGCCGCCGAATCCGACCGCGCCCGCGGTCGCCGCACCTGCCGCGAGCACGACGGCGCCAAGGACCGCGACGGTCCCGCCGCGCCTCCGTCGGGCGGCGCGGCCGCTCACCGGCACGACGTCACCCGTCCCTTCTCCGTCATCCGTTCCTTCGCCGTCGCTCGCCCGTTCTCCGTCGCTCGCGGGCACGGGGTCGTCCACCCGCGCCACATCGCCCGCCCGTTCCGCGTCACCCGCCGGCACCGCGTCGCCCGTCCGTTCTCTGTCGCTCGCCGGCGCCACGCCGCTCACGGGCTCCGCCGCGAGCTCGGCCGCGCCGACGCGGCCGCCGCGTCCTCCCGCGCGTCGCAGGTCTCCTTCGCCGCGGGGAACCGCGGGTCGTTCTCCACCGACGGTTCGATCTCGAAGTGACCGTCGGGCTCCGGATCAGGAAAGCCCGCCACCCCCTGCTCCCGCATGCACTGGGCGAGCACGCGCGACAGCCCCTGCTTCAACTGCCGCACGTCGGCCGGCAGGACGGGGCGGAGGCTCTCGCACGCCTGCTGTGCCTTCTCCAGCACGTTGCCGTCCACCGCGTCCTTGGCGAGCCCCTGGTAACGGATGCCGTCACCGTGATTGACCACCGGATCCGGCTGCGGCACCCCGTGCTCCCGCATGCACCGTGCCCACCTGATTCCCTGGTCCAGGAGGCTGAGGCTCGCCGTCGCCGCCGGCGCGGCCGAGCCGCCCGCCGAGGCGACGTGCTCGCCGTCGGCCGGTCGGGTACAGGCGGCCGTCGCCACCAGCAAGAGCGGTAGCAGGCAGCCGGCCAGTAGTTGCGTTCTCATCGGTGTTCTCCTCTGGTCCTGTCGGCCCAGTGGAGCAGGACGCCGGCAACCCCGTCGTCACAGAGCGGGTAACACCGGTGTAATGCGCGATCGCGGATACTGCGGTCAGGGAGGGTGCAGGGGTGCGAGTGCTGCTGATCGAGGACGAAGTGCTGCTGGCCGAACAGGTCGCCGACGGGCTACGGGATCAGGGCATCGCGGTCGACCTCGCGGCCGATGGTCTCGACGGCCTGCACAAGGCCGGCGCGAACCGGTACGACGTGATCGTGCTCGACCGTGACCTGCCGCTCGTCCACGGCGACCAGGTGTGCACCGCGTTGGCCGCGGGGGGCGCCGACGCCCGCGTCCTCATGCTCACCGCGGCGGGCGAGGCGGCGGACCGGGTCGCCGGCCTGATCCTCGGCGCCGACGACTACCTGGCCAAGCCGTTCGTCTTCGACGAACTGGTGCTGCGGATCCGCGCGCTGGCCCGCCGCGCCAACAACGCTCCACGGGTCCTGCGGCGCGCCGGCCTGACCTTCGACACCGCGCGGCGCGTCGTCACCCGCGACGGCCGGATCATCCCGCTGACCACCAAGGAACTGGCCGTGCTGGAGATCCTCATGAGCGCCGACGGAGGCATGGTCAGCGCCGAGAACCTGCTGGAACGGGCATGGGACGAGCACGCCGACCCCTTCACCGCGACCGTGCGGGTCACCATCGCCCGGCTGCGCCGCAAACTGGGCGACCCACCGCTGATCGAGACCGTCATCGGCGCGGGCTACCGGCTGTGAGGCGCCGCCGAAAGCACCCGTCGATCCGGCTGCGGCTGACCCTCGTCTACGCGGTCGTGCTCGTGGCGACCTGCGCGGCGCTCCTCGCGCTGAACTACGCCCTGCTCTACCAGAGCCTGTACACCGACAGCATCGGACGCCGCCCCTCGGCCGGGGCGACGGGCGACGCCTCGGCCGGAGAAGACTCGCTGCTGAGGGACGAGAAGTCCAGCGCCGGCGACCCCGCGAGGTTCGACGAGATCAAGCAGAGCGGCCTCGACCGGCTGCGGGCCGACACGCTGCTGAAGAGCGCCGGAACCTCTGCGATCGCACTGGCGGTCACCGCCATGCTGGGACTCGGAGTTTCCTGGGTCGTCGCCGGGCGCATGCTCCGGCCGCTGCGGACGCTCACCGCCACGACCCGGCGGATCTCCCAGGACCGGCTGCACGAGCGCGTCGCACTCACCGGACCGCGCGGTGAGCTCAAGGAACTGGCCGACACCTTCGACGAAATGGTGGCCAGGCTGGAAGCCTCGTTCAACAGCCAGCGGAGGTTCGTCGCCGACGCCTCGCACGAATTGCGCACCCCGCTCGCGATCGTCCGTACAGGTGCCGAGGTGCTGCTCGGCAAGCGGGAGAGCACGCCCGCCCAGTGGGAGGCCATGGCACACAACGTGCTGACCGCGGCCGGCCGGGCCGAACGGCTGCTGGACGGCCTGTTGGCACTGGCCCGCAGCGACAGCGGCGTCATCGCCCACGAGCCGTACGACCTGGCGGTGGCGGCGGCCGTCGCGGTGAGCGAGGCGGACGACGAGGCCGAGCGCGCCGGCCTGGACGTCACCACCGACCTGCGTCCCGCCCTGGTCGACGGCGACCCGGTCCTGCTCGAACGCCTGGTGCGCAACCTGGTGGACAACGCGATCCGGCACAACCGGGAAGGCGGCTGGGTCGAGGTCACCACCGGCCACGGCCCGGCCAACGGTCGTGAAGCGATCGACGGTCGTTATGCGGTCGATGGACGCGACGTGGCCGATGGACGCGGCATGGTCGACGGACGCGGCATGGTCGACGGACGTGACGTGACCTATGGACGCGACATGGTCGACGATCGCGACATGGTCGACGATCGTGGCGCGGCCGGCGGGGTAGCGGTGGTCACGGTGCGCAACAGTGGCGACGTCATCCCTCCCGCGGAGGTCGACCGGCTGTTCGAGCCGTTCCAGCGGCTGGCGTCCGGCCGTGCCGCGGGCTCCCGGTCGACCGGTCTGGGCCTGGCCATCGTCAGGTCCATCGTGCACGCGCACGGCGGCACGGTGACGGCGGCGCCGAACGCCGAGGGCAGCGGACTGGCCGTCACCGTCACGCTGCCGGCATCGAACCGGGCTGAAGGGGAGGCGGCCCGGCGAAGGTGAGGGCCACCGCACCAGCGGCCGGGCCACGCAGCCCAAGACGCCAGAGCATGTCCCGCAGATGATCACGGTGATCGCGGCAGATGATCTCTCGTGGTCAGGCGTGGTGACCCACCATCGGAGCCCTGACGCGTCGGCTCCGCCACCTCGAATCGTCGGACGCGCTCTAGCGGTCGGGCCTGAGCGTGCGGGCGGCGTGCCGGAGGAGGCACGAAGTGAGCAGGCGCAGCGCGAAGGGAAGATCGTCGACCAGGTAACGACGGGCGAGCCGGCCCGGCTCGGCAGCCAGGCGGAACAGCCATTCGAGGCCGGAGCGCCGCATCCACTCGGGCGCCCGCCGCACCGCCCCGGCGGCGAACCCGATGGCCGAGCCGCAGCCGACGAACCACGCCCGGGGGAGGTCGGCGCGGAGCAGGCCGATGAGGCGATCTTGCTTGGGGAAGCCCAGACCCACGAACACCAGGTCGGGACGGGCTCGCAGCAACGCCTCCCGCACGGCGGCGAGCCCCTCCGCCGAGGTCTCGAACCCGAACGGAGGCGACACCACCCCGGCGACGCGCAGCCCCGGATGACGGTCGCTCAGCACCTCGGCGGCGCGTACGGCGACGCCGGGAAGCCCTCCGACGAGGTAGACCGACAGCCCGGCGGACGCGGCCGCCGCCGACAGCGACCAGATCAGATCGGCCCCGGTGATGCGCTCGGGCACCGGGGTGCCCAGCAGCTTGGAGGCCCAGACCAGCGGCATGCCGTCCGGCACGGCGAGGTCGGCGCCCTCGACGATGGCCCGCACCTCGGGGTCGCGGGAGCAGGCCCGGCAGATGTCGACGTTCGGGGTCACGACATGCCCGCCCCGCCCCTGCCGCAGGGCCGTGACGACATGCTCGACCACCTGCTCCTCGGTGAGCGTGTCGACCGTGACCCCCGCCACCGTGACCCGCGCCCGGCCGCCGAGCCTCGCGTCAACGGCACCGCCGACGGCTCCGGCGGCCCCTGAGGACATGGCGGTATCCGTCGAACCGGCGGCTCCCGTGATGGCCACCGAACCGGGGCCTCCGGCGGCGTCCGCGATGTCTGCGACAAGAGGGTGACCGGGAAGTGTGCGGGGCGTCATCAGATGCCGTGCCCTCGGGTGTGCAGCAGGCCGAGCATGGTGTGGGCGGGGACCAGGCCGGAGGCCACCGCGAGGGCTATGGGGACGCGCGGCTCGCCCCGGCGGGCGGCGAACGCGCGGCGCGCCCACCGCCATGCGGCCGCACGGCGTCCGAGCGCCGCGTGGTGGAAGGCGAGCTGGCCGTAGATGCGCGCGGCTCCGCGCGGGTCGGCGGCCAGGTAGGGATGACGGGCGAGCATCCATTCCAGGCCGGCGATGCGGTCGGCCCACCGTGTCGCGTACGCGGAACCGCCCCAGCGAACCCGTACCAGGGGCCGGTCGACGTAGGCGATCGGGTGGCGGCCGACGGCGCGCAGGGCGAGGTCCCAGTCTTCGTTCTGCCCGCCGGGGGCGCTCTCGTCCGGCCAGATCGAGCCGCGCCTGAACAGGAACGTCGAGGAGTGCACCATCACCATGCGGGAGCGGGTGAGATGCCGCCTGGTCACCTGGTCGGTGCCGGCGAGGCGGACGACGCGGTGCGAGCCGTACTCGACCTCGATGGCGCACCCGGCGAACTCGGCGTCCGGGTCGGCGTCGAGCGCCGCGAGCTGGGCGGTCAGCTTGCCGGGAAGCCACACGTCGTCGTCGTCGCAGAAGGCCACCAGATCGGTGTCCAACGCGGCGATGCCGGTGTTACGGGCCCCAGGCAGCCCAGGACTCAACCGATTGGCCACCACCCGGACCGCACCACGACGCACCCCAGGACCCGGCCGATCACACACCACCCGGACCGCACCACTATCCGGACCTGACAGCGCAGGATCCGGCCGGTCAACCACCACCCCGACCGCACCGCTATCCGGTCCCGACAGCGCAAGATCCGGCCGATTGACCACGACTCGGACCGCACCGTGGCCATCCGCCCCCGGCAGCCCAAGACCCGGCCGATCACACACCACCCCAACCGCACCGCTATCCGGTCCTGACAGCCCAGGACCCGGCCGATCAAGCACCACCTGGACCGCGTCCTCGGCGGGCTGGGCCGTGCGCGGCGCCGCCGGGGGCGCGCCGTCGGACAGTTGTCGGGCGACCGCCCGCACCTGAGCGGGACCGTCGACGACCACGATGACGTCCGCGGCCTCGGGGCGGGCCTGCGCCAGCACGGAAGCCACCGCCGCGCGGAGCAGCCGGGGCCGGTCACCGCGGGTGGGGACGACCACGCCGACCGACGGGCTCATCGGCACTCCTGGGCGGTGACGCCGGTGGTGAGCCACGGGCCGGCCGCGGGCTCGGGCAGGGGCTCCGCGGCATGCCGATCGCGTACGCGGTAGCCGTACTGGAGCATGAGCGGCCAGGTCAGCGCGGTGACGAGCCATCGGTGACGCCAGGCCAGGTGCTCGCTCCAGGAGTCGTCCCTCGCGAGTTGGAGCGGGCCGGCCCTGAAGCGCATGGGGTTGCCGGCGCAGGTGTGGGACTTGGACAGTTCGGCGAGCCCAGGACGCAGGAACGGCAGGTCACCCCCGTCCAGCCGCAGATCGGCGAGCAACGCGCCCAGCACTGAGCGCGGATCGGCCAGCAGGTCTTCGTACCTGACGCGGATCACCCTGCCGCCGCGCCGTGCGAGCAGTTCGAAGGCGAGGTTCTGCACGACCCAGTGAAGGGAGGTGCGCCACGGCCGCCAGCGGGTCATGCGGGCGCCGTTCTCGGGCCTGCTCACCCGCCGGTCCCACGAGTGCGCGACCGCCCGGGGATCGCGGACGAGGTGCACCACACTGAGATCGACGACCGGGGAGGTGCTCAGGCAGAAAGCGAGCGAGGCGTGCTTGCTGGAGTCGACCACGACCGGGGCGGCGGCGACCTGCGCGGCCGCCTCGTAGACGCGGGTGTAGGCCCGGGTGTACCCGCTGAGACCGACCCGGCAGCGGCGGCGAGCCAGCGCGGGGATGTGCCGGGTGCGGTCGACCCGGCGCCGCAGGGTCAGCACTCGATCGGCCAGGCCCGGGGACCACCCGCCGAACGCGCGCAGGCCGACCCTCCGCCAGAACGCGCATGAGGTGAACGGCTCACCGCATCCGCAGGGCTCGCGCGAGCACACACCACGTTCCCACAGATGAACGACCTCGCCGAGCGGCGTGACGCCGGGCATCTCGCCGAGCAGCCGCTCGAGCAGCGTCGTCCCACTGCGCCCCAGCCCACCGATGAAGACCACACGAACAGCCACTGCGACGGACCCCCGATGGACGGCCATTACACAACGTGCACAGATTAGCGCGCACAGTAATCGAGGCGTGCCGAAACAGTAAAGGATCTACCTCCTTTTCCCGCCGTCCACCATGTCTTCCCCAAGACCATGCGGCGGAGCCACGACAGCGTCCGACCAGGCCGACCGGCCCGCCATCGCACATCGGCCCCACACCCCCATTCCCCGTGGACAGCTCGACGGCGCCGCCGCGGCTGCGGGATGCGGGTGGCCGGCCCGGCATCGCGTGCCCCACGTCACACCGCATCCCACGTGGACAGCGTGACGGCGCCGCGACTGCGTACTGGAAGTGCGGTGAGCCCCGGCATCGCGCGCGCCACATCAGCGTCACACCGCATCCCACGTGAACACCTTGACGGCGCCGCGGCGGCGGGATGGGGGTGCGGTGAGCCCCGGCATCGCGCGCGCCACATCAGCGTCACACCGCATCCCACGTGGACACCTTGACGACGCCGCGGCGGCGGGATGGGGGTGCGGTGAGGCCGGCGCCGGTGGGCGGTGGGGACGTGGCCATGGTGCTCGTGCCGGTGTGAGATTGATGGTGGGGGGTTGACAGGGTTTGCGGGGACGGCCTGTAATGATCCGCGTGTCGTTGTGACGTCGGCCGCGAAGGCGACGGGCAGGGCGGCACCCGACCTATAGGGGATGATGTCGTGAGTTCTTACTCCACAGGCCGCGCCTGATCATCGCGTCGCGCCCGCGCGTCGTCCCCTCCTCCGGTGACACAAGCTCCCTCCGGCGGTCCAGAGCTGTTTCCGGCGGCACAGAACTCCCTTGGGCGGCACAAAACCCGCCTCCCTCGGAGAGTCGCCCTCGCTTCTGACCACCCGGTGACGGATGCGCCGCTCCGGCGGCCCGACCACGCGCGGTGACGTCACGCCGTTCCACCCCCAGTACGGCCACAGCAGTGCACCGCGTGCCGACGCGGTTCCGCACGTCCGCTCCGCCGTCGTCCGGCGATCTTCCAGCACGGGCGTACGGCGGCGCGTCGCGCGTGGATCCGCCCCAGGCCCGCCGGACACCGGCCGTTGACCCATCACCGCGGCGCGACCACGGACGAGAAATCGCCGCGGCGCGTCCGCGGACCCGAACACGCCAGGAGCAGATCTGACCATGCCCGAAAACTGGAACCAGAAGATCATCGACGAGTTCCGCGCCAACCGCGGGAAAGTGGGCGCCCCCTTCGAGGACGCGCGGCTCCTCCTGCTGACCACGACAGGGGCCAGAACCGGAGCCCGTCATACGACCCCGGTCGCCTACCTGCCGGACCGCGAGCGGCTTGTCATCATCGCCTCGGCCGCCGGCAGTCCGAAGCATCCCGACTGGTACCACAACCTCCTCGCCCATCCACGGGTCACCGTCGAGAACGGGATCTTCACCTACGAGGCGGACGCGGTCGTCCTGGAAGGGGAGGAACGTGAGGAGATCTTCGCTCGCGCCGCCGAGGCGGACCCGGGATGGGCCGCCTATCAGGCCAAGACCTCCCGGATCATCCCGGTCGTCGCCCTGCGCCCCCTCGGCCCACCTCCCCCCTCCGGCGCGCCGGGCGACTTCCTCAAGGCCGTCCACGACGCCTTCCGGCGGGAGCTCGCGCTCATCCGCAAGGAGGTCGCCGCGTCGGGCCGGAGCCTCGGGGCGCAGTTGCGCGTCAACTGCCTGACCGTCTGCCAGGGGCTCCACCACCACCACCTGATGGAGGACGCCTACATGCTCCCCACCCTCGGCGAGCGGCATCCGGAGCTCGCCGCGCCTCTGGCGCGGCTGCGCGAGGAGCACGAGACGATCAAGCGGCTGCTGGACGAGCTGCAGAACCTGCTCTCGGGCGAGGGGTCCGCTCCCGGCACGGCCCCCGCCACCGCTCCCGGCACCGCTCCTGGCACCGCTCCTGGCACCGTTGCCGGCACCGCTACTGCCACCGCCCCCGACACGGCCTCCGTGCTCGCCGACGTGGAACGGCTCACCGCCGAACTGGAAGCCCATCTGGACTACGAGGAGGAGCACCTCATCCCCGTTCTGAACGGCGTCGCCCCCTGACCGATCCCTCGCCGGAGTCCGCCACCCCGGAGGCCGGTCCGGGGTGGCGGTTCGCCGGATTCGTCTAGTCCGTTCTGAGCTGGGCGAACAGGCGGGCGGCGTCCGGCTGGACCCACTCGAGGCGGTTGCGGTCGGCAGGGTAGGGACGTACCGGCACGATCATGATCCGGACGGAGCCGGCGCCGTTCGCCCGGACACCCTGCATGATCGTGAGGAAGGTGTCGAAGTCCATGTCGACGTCGGTGGTGAAGGCCCTCCGCGCGGCCTGGAACAGTGGTAGCAGCTTGTCCGGTTCGTCGACGCTGGCCAGTACCCGGTCCAGCAGAGGACGCAGGAGCGCCTGCTGCCGTCGAATTCGCGAGATGTCGGACCCGTCGCCGAGCGCGTAACGGGTCCGCACGTACGCCAGCGCCTGCTCGCCTCTGAGCAACTGCCGGCCGGCGGGCAGGTCGAGCTTGGACTTGGGGTCCTTCACCGCCGTGGGCAGCGTGACCTCCACCCCGCCGAGCGCGTCGACCATGTCCTTGAACCCGGAGAAGCGCATCTCCACCGCGTGGTCGACGTGGACCCCGGTGGTGCTCTCGACGGTCTTCCAGGCGCAGCTCAGTCCCCCGGCGGCGAACGCCTGGTTGATCATGTCCGTGCGTGCGGGGATGTCCTGACCGGACCGCGACCGGCACGCCGGAATGCGGACCATGGAGTCCCGGGGCAGGCTGATCGCCTGGACCTTCTTACGGTCCGCCGCCACGTGCACCAGCATCATGACGTCGCTCCGCTCGCCGAGGGAGCCGGCGGGCATGCCCTTCGGCCCCGGCCGCTGGTCGGAGCCCACGACGAGCACGTTGAGCGCGCCGCCGCCCGGCTTCGCGGGCCGGTCCCAGGTCGGCGCGGACACGGTCGTCCCGGCGGGCGTGGCGCCGCGGAGCAGCACCGTGGGCACGATCACGAGCGCGGCGGTGACGGCGGCGGCCCCCGCGAGCGCCACCCACCCCGCGCCGCGCCGGGGCCGTGCGAGTGCCGCCCATCGCCCGCGCCGTCCGCGGCCCGCGCCCGCCCCGGGGCCCCCGAACGCCACCGTGGCCGGGGTTGCCGAGGCGGCCGAACCTCGATCGGCGGCGGCGCCCGTGGCGAGGGACGCTCGGTCAGATGCGGCGTCCGTGGTGAAGGAGGCCCGGTCAGAGGTCGCGCCCGTGGTGAAGGAGGCCCGGTCATGGGTGGCGCCCGTGGGGGCCCGATCGGAGGACGTCTCGGAGGCGGCGGCGATCACATCGAGGAGCCGGCGGCGTTGCCCGGCCAGCGTCGCAGGGGGCTCGTGCTCCAGGTCGCGGCCGAAGTCGCGCAGCACCCTCAGCTCGTCCATCGGTCCTCCTCCTGCTCGTGCATGGGGTTGGTGTCACCGAGGACGGCGCGCACCTTGCGCCTGGCCCGGTTGAGGCGCGAACGGACCGTGCCGACCGGGATGCCGAGCGCGTGGGCGACCTCCTCGTACGACAGGTCCCCCCAGGCGATCAGCAGGAGGACGTCACGGTCGCCCTGGGACAGCCCCGCGAGCGCCGGGGCCAGCACCGACCGGGACGCTCTCGCGGTCACCTCGCTCGCGACCTGCTCTGCATGCCCCTCCACGACGGCGTCCACGGGGTTGCGCATCAGGGCGCGGTAGCGGGCCGCCTCGGCGCGGTGGTGCCGGGACACCAGCTTGGTGACGATGCCGAACAGCCAGGGCCGCGCGTCGGGATAAGCCAGGTCATAGTGGTCCCGGCGGCCGAACGCTATGAGGAACGTCTCGCCCACCAGGTCCTCGGCGACCTCGGGGCCGAGGCGGCGGGAGACGTACCGGTAGAGCATCGCGGCGTAGCGGTCGAACAGCGTCGCGAACGCCTCCGGTCGTCCTCTGGACTCGGCGATCAGGTCCGAGTCCAGGACGCTCCTAGCGGTGGGGGGTGCGGTCATCGTCGGCACCATGGCATCGAGCCGGCCTTCCCGTGGGGGATGTGTCGCCCATGTCTCTCCACAACCCCCGGGACGAGTTCACGCCCCGGCCCGCGAGCGCACGTCCCGCCGCCGGAACCCCCGGTCCGAGCGCACGTCCCGCCGCCGGCACCGCCCGTTTCGCGAGGCGAACCTAGGAACCGGGCGTCCGTGGGCCCCGGTAGGGGAGGGTGTGGCTGTAGACGATGTTCGTCGTGGTGCTGCCGAAGCCGGCCAGCTCGTCGACGACCTTCTCCATGTGGACCATGGAGGTGGCCGCGACCTTCAGCGTGTAGCAGTCCTCGCCGGTGGTGCGCAGGCACTCCAGGATCTCCGGGCGTTCCGCCAGCATCCGGTGCAGCGGCTCGTGACGGCTGCCGGGGTACTTCAGGCGCACCACGGCCAGCACGGCGAGGCCGACCTTCGGCAGGTCGATTTCGGCCCGGTATCCGGTGATGACGCCCTCGGCCTCCAGCCGCCGCACCCGCTCGGTCACGGCGGAGGCGCTCAGGCTCACCCGGCGCCCCAGCTCGGTGAGCGGTACGCGGCCGTCGCGCTGGAGCTCGGCCAGGATGGACCAGTCGGTCGCATCAAGATTCACGGCCATTCGCCGAATATACCGGCACATATCCCGGCTGAGCGGCCCCAACGCCGGGAACAGTCCCTTCCCGCGATCATGGCGGCTGGCTAGCCTTAAGCTGTGCGAATAGGCGTGAACGTCCCGAATTTCGGCCCCGGCACCAACCCCGGAACGCTACGGCAGTGGGCACAGACCGTCGAGGGCCTCGGCTTCGACCTGCTCATGGTCTCCGACCACCTCGTGGTGACGCCGGACGTCGCCGAGCAGTACCCGCCGCCGTTCTACGAGCCGTTCACCACGCTGGCGTGGCTGGCCGGCATCACCCACCGGATCCGGCTGGGCACGACGGTGCTGCTGCTCCCCTACCGCCACCCGCTGCTGACCGCCCGCATGGCCGCCAACCTCAACCAGCTCAGCGGCGGACGCCTGGTCCTCGGGGTGGGGGTCGGCTGGGCCCGGCAGGAGTTCGCCGCCCTCGACGTGCCCTACGAGCGGCGCGGCGCGCTGACCGACGAGAACCTGCGCGCCATCCGCGCCGCCTGGGAGAACGAGGAGGACTACCAGGCGGCGGGCATCCCCATCTGGGTCGGCGGCAACAGCGACGCCGGTATGCGCCGGGCCGTCCGCTTCGGCGAGGCATGGCACCCGTTGCGCTTCACCATGCCATGGCTGCACGGGGCGCTGGAACGCATTCGGGAGTTCGCCCGCGAGCAAGGACGTCCGGTTCCCGAGCTCGTGCCGCGCATCGCTCTTCAGGTCACCGACATGCCCGTCGCCTCCCCCGACCGTCTCGCCGGCGTGGGGACCGCCGACCAGATCGACGAGGACCTTCGCGAACTGCGCGACCTGGGCGCCACCACCGTCGTCCTCGACCCGTTCGACGGCGACCCCGACGAGACCCTGCGCCCCGAGCGGGCCTGGCACGCCCTCGCGACCGTGGCGAGCCGGTGGACCACGACCGAACAGACCGTGGAGGACTGACCATGACACACCAGGACGAAGAACTGCTGCGCCGGGCCATCGAGCTGGCCGCCAAGGCACGCGCCGGCGGCAACCCGCCGTTCGGATCGCTGCTGGCAGGCCCGGACGGCGCCATCCTCGCCGAGGACCACAACACCTCCCTCACCGATCGGGACATCACCGCCCACCCGGAGCTCAAGCTCGCCCGCTGGGCCGCCCGCGAGCTCGACCCGGCCACCGCGGCGGCCACCACGATGTACACCAGCTGTCAGCCCTGCGGCATGTGTGCCGGCGCGATCGCCCGCTCGGGCCTGGGCCGGGTCGTCTACGCCCTGTCCGGCGAGCAGCTCGACACCCTCAAGCCGCCCGGCACCGCCTTCACCGACGCCCCCGCCGAAGGCCCCGCCCTCTTCGACGAGGCCCGCGTCCCGGTGGAGGGCTACTACCGCTAGCGCGCCGACGCTCGTGAGGCTGGTCCGCGGCCGGTCGAGCGGGCTGGCTCAGAGCTGGCCGGCGGCCGGCTGAGGGCCGGTCGGCGGCCACCAGCCGCCGACCGGCAGACTCGCGCTGGTCAACCGAGCAGGTGAATCATCACCCGCCGGCCGGCGAGTCGACTTCATCCGCAGGCTCGAGCGACATGTAGAGGCGGGTGCCCTCGGGCCGGAAGCCGACGCGTTCGTAGACGCGGCGCGAGCCGTCACCGGAGTACTCCAGCCACACCGACCGCGCCCCGCGGGCGAACATGGTCTCGGTCAGCGCGGCGGTGACCGCGGCCGCGATGCCTCGGCCACGGAAGGCGGGACGGGTCCCCACACCCGCCAGCTCGGCGGTCCCCTCGGCCGGCGCGGAGCACATGGCCGCGCCGGCGCAGCCGCCCTCGGACGCCCGGACGAACCGCACCGCCCCGCCATCGTCCTCGGTACGACGCAGCCGCGCAGCCCCCTCCGGAGACGACGCGAACACCCCGCTGAACGCCTCGGCCAACGCCGCGTCGATCGCCCTGTACTCCGCCTCCTTACTGGGACTCTCCACGCGGAACCATCCGTACTCCGCGCCTGCCGACGTGGCCGCGGATGCGGTTCCGGATGCCGACGTAGATGACGACGCCGACGTGGATGCGGATGACCTGGATGCCGATGACCTGGCTGCCGATGCGGACGTGGACGTCGACGCGGATGCGAGCTCACCGAGCGTCGGCGGCATCGTCAGCGTGGCTGGGGTGCAGACCAGGTACTCGTGGACCTCCTCCACGGTGAATCCAGCCTCGCTCAGCGCCGCCTCCACGGCGGGCGCGGCGTCCGGCGCGAACTCCAGCCGCGGCTTGAGACCGCGCTCACGGAACGCGTCGATCAGCGCGGCGACGTCCCGGCCGGTGGGCCGAGCGCCGGGCAACGGGGTCGCGTAGTTGATGAATGGGCTGGTGGTGCTGGGGTCGACCCCCACGACGAAGCCACCGACCTCCACGACCACGGGACGGCGGCGGAGGTTGGCGACGGCGAAACTCTGGACGTTGGTGCCCACGGTGATGATGACCTCACGTAGATGACATGGTGAAGCGCGCTCCCGCGATCGGGAGCCGCATGCTTTGTCAGACCCGGCCTCGGGCCGGGGCCATCTCCGCAGAAGGAGATGGAGCGGTGTCGGACACCGCACGTGGGGCCGCCGTAAGACGGACGCGGACACTGAAGGTGCTCTTGGCAGAGAACCCGATCAGCGCCGACGGCGGCCACTAAGGCTCGCCGAAACCATGGACTTCATTCCTCACCGTGTACCTGCACACCTGAACGTGTCCGACCCTCCCACGCCACCTCACACGCACGCAACCGAGATCCCACAGCGCAGAACGGGAGTGCGCCGAAGGCCCTCATCCGGATCTCCCGCCGCTCATCCCGATCGCGGAACACCTTCGCCGAACAGCCGACCGAGCCGAGCCATCACCGAGAATCGGACGGGCCCACCCGGCGAGCAGGCTGGTGGTCCAGGTGCGGCTGCCCATCCCGGTCGTCACCTCCACGCGGTGGCGATAGCGGTCACCTCCGAGGAGCAGGCCGGGCCGAGCCGGCGATCGCGTCCGAAGACCGGGCCGAACCAGGCCGTTCACTCTTCTCCTTTTCGTGACCTCCGAACCACATCTTTCGAGGGGTCCGAAGATTCGGCTTCCCACAGCCCCAAATCCGCCCGCATCTCGACCAACAGACTCCTCATCGGACCATCGATCTGAACAAGGGTTTCATCGCCTTCCACTACCATCTTCGCTCTCTTCAACAGCGTGTCCACCGCACCACTGGCCGCCTCGGCGGCAGGCAAACTCGCCACTAACAACATTTCTTCACGGCTCAACACGAGAGCGCTCAGCTTCTTTGAGCAGTCCGCCCACGCTTCTTGCGAGCCACCCTCCTGGTAAAGAAGAAGCGCGTCCACAGATTCATGTAGGTTCAGCAACAGTCTTGAATAGACGCGCATTCTGATCTCGTACAGGTTCTTCCGACGCTCTCTCCGATACTGCTCCTGCTGCACTTGCACATTGCGGTTATGGGCGGCCTCCGCCTCCACGCGAACCTGGCGACGGGCGAGATAAGCCACGCTGAATGCGGCTATCGCGGCAACCAAAGCAGCTATCATCGTGCCGATCTGGGCTGCTAACGAAGTCATCGCAACCTCTCACATGGGGTGTCACAGGCCGCCCCAGCTATCTGGACCAGGGAAATCGAGGTCCACGGGATCGTCGCGCCCGAAGGGGGGCGGGTCGCGCCTTATGCTTGATGGATCAACCGGTGCAGACGCTGGAGTGTCGACCGGCCGCGAAATGGCAGCTTCGTGTACATCCAAGTAAGCTATCCTAAAGGGCTCCATCACGCCGAAAGTATGACGCAATCGCACAGGGTCCTCGAAAACATTGTCAAGGCTCGCGCGCCGAAACTCATCAACCGTGAGGACAGCCACCTTCGCCGAGTCCTTCCCCGCGTCGATGATGAGCGGACCTAGGGCTACCGCAGCGCCGGCGATGCTTGCAGTTGCGATCACCTGCTTCAAACTTTCTTGCGCAGCCGTACGCTGCTCTCCTTCTACGGGAGCGGCTATCACTGACAAGAGAGTGGAACGAAGACCTTCAAGACTCGATCTGGAAGGAAAGGACGCCAAGTAGTGCACATGCCAGGATCCTCCCCACTGGCCGTCCAAGACTATATCCGTGGCTCCGACATTTCTTACGGTGGCAAGCAATGCTTCGATCATTGCGACTCTTACAGTTCTGCTCCCACCTACCTCTGGGCCCTCATTTTCACCGTGAGCATAAACATCGACGGTCAAGGGGGCGTTCGGTGTAACTCCCCCAGCATTCTCCGCCATGGACGAATCTCGATTAGATCGGGCCCTCTCCCTCTTGAGCTCGGCGACCACGAGAGATCGAACCTCGCCCGACAACGTCTCTGAATGTTTCTGGAGCCTGTCGTCCAATCTGTCGGACAGCTTTGCCGTGCTGCTTTTATAGTCCTCCAATCTGCGATCCAATTCAGTGTATCCACTCAGGGCCCGCTCGGCTCGGGCCATCCGCCGCTGCAGATCTTCATTGATTTTCTTCAGTTCTGCATGCGAGCTTTCAGTGCCTCCTCGCATGTCATCTATGTCCCCTTGAACGTTGCCGACCAGATCCTCGACCCTCTTAATACTTCGCTGAAACCCACTCGCCAAGTGTAACGAAATCGCGGCGACGAGGAGGCACGTAATAGCCAGTACGATACCAATCATCAAGTCGCCCTCCGAGTCACCTTCGCAAGCGTTACGCACATGAGTGTCACGGCGGCCCCACAGATCATCAATGTGAATCCATGCACCGGAGAGACGTCAGACGCCTGTCTGGAACTCGACACCGACGCAGGTGCAGCATTAGCGGTGGCGGTGGCGGTGGCGGTGACCGTCACCGTCGACAGGACCGTGATGACAGGTGTCGGCGTTGATGCGGCACTGCCGTCACCCGAATATACGGAAGCGCCCCATTTCCACGCCAATATCAGTCCGACAATGCATGCCAGGAGAATCCCTGCTGGACGCACACCACACCCCTAGGTAATCGACATGACCGCATCATGTCCTGCTGTATCAGGTCTGCTCAGCCATCGCAACGAATTCGTACTGATCGTGATCAGAGCTCCAAGAGCAAGTAGGATTAGGATCGAAGTTACTCGACATGGGGGATGACCGTAATAGTCACGCCGAGCCGGCGGGGGGACGAATTCCGGTGCCGAGGAGGCAGCGTCGAGGATGTCGCGGTGGTCAGGTAGGTGTTGGCGAAGTCCCAGATCAGCACGATCGGGCCGCCGAGCTGATGGTGGGCGGTTCGAATGGTCGCGGAAGTGAGTCCAGGCGCCGCTGAGCAGAGCGGCGACCCATCCCGGCTACGAGCTGATAAACAACTGCCATGGAGATGCAGGTCTGGGCTTCGCTGTTCGGTGTGATCTTAGGAGGACTGCTGTCGTATCTGGCTCAGTTCACCACCGTGCGACTTGCCGGCAGGAATGAGGAGAAGCGGCAGACGGCTCAGCGGGCCGAGGCTCGACGCTCGGAGCGGCTGGAACTGCTGCGCGAGTTCATCGCGATCACGCAGGCAGGTATTCGCATCGCCGAAGAGCGGGATCAGGCCCCTGACTGGGATGCCGCCGGAACGCCTGAGTGGTTCGCGGCGGCCCGGAACATCATCGACCGTCTCTGGGTGGCCGAGCGGATGGTCGAGGTTCTGTTCAGCCCTCAGATGTACCAGCTCGCTCGGGCCTACGCGAGCGCGGTGGACCACGTCCTATGGCGCCTGCCTGATCAGATCGCGGCCGAGGGTTCGATGTGGGACCACCTCAGAGGTCCGCAGCACGAGTTCCTGGCCGGGGCCCGCACAGATGTGGGTTCGCTCCCGTGACGCGACCCGGAGGCGCGCCGGCCAGCTTGAGCGGCCCCAATAGACTGAGCCCCCGTCCGCACTGTCTGGGGGAGTCATGACCAGTAGGTTCACCGAGTTGGTCGTCGACTGCCACGATCCGGAGCGGCTCGCGGCCTTCTGGTGCGCGGTGCTGGACTTCAAGGTGATCGACCGGAGCGACGGCACGGTCGAGATCGGCTCCTGGGAGCCGACCGTCGAGGAGGTCCGGGCCCGTCAGATGCCGCCCACCCTGCTGTTCATCCCGGTGCCCGAGGGCAAGACCGTGAAGAACCGGCTCCACCTCGACGTCAGCCCGATCGACCGCAGTACCGACGACGAGGTGGCCAGGCTGCTCGGCCTCGGCGCCTCCAAGGTGGACGTGGGACAGGGCCCCGACCGGAGCTGGGTGGTCATGGCCGACCCCGAGGGCAACGAGTTCGACGTCCTGCGCACCTTGCACCGTCCAACCACGTGATCAGCCCCAAGGGTCAGCGGTCGTAGCTGAGCCATACGCCCGTGTCCTGTCGGGACCAACGCCTGCCGCCTGTGTCGTGTCGGGCACCAACGACTGCCGCCTGCGCCCGGGACTGACAATGGGGGTGGGCAGCCACACCTGGACCACCCACCTGCATGCCGGGCGGGCCGTCCAATCGTCTGGTCACGGCTCGGCCCGTTAAGTGTTCGCCGTCCGCCTCCGCTCCTGCCCCCGCTGGTCGATCAAGGTCAGGCGGAGTGCTGGGTCTTCACGTGGTCGAGGAAGACGCTCCACTCCAAGGGGCTGACGACGATGGATACCCGGGAGTGGTCCTTGCTATCGCGCACACCGCGCCGCCCATTGGACAACCGAGCCACCTCAACGCAGTTGCTTCCGTCACTCCCAGAGAAAGAAGACTTACGCCAGTCGGCTCCGGCGAGTTCGTACGTCACGTCGTCCATCTCCGCACCGCCTCCTTGATCATGCTCAGCGAGTCCTGCCGCGACAGGGCGTCTGCTCGGATCACGTCGTATCTGAATGCTAGAGCTTCGACTTCTTCCGATCGATCGCTTACCCGATCCTCCCTGCTTTGGGAGTCGATATAGGCGACGGAGGAAGTTCCCCTTTGCATGTCGGCGATGACGAAGCCACCAAGTAGCCCGACCACGCTGTGTGCCCTATAAGGAAGCACCTGCAGTGAGATGCGCGGAGTCTGCGCCACGCCGAGAAGGTGCTCGAACTGCCCCCTCATGGTTTCATGCACTGCGATGGGGCGATGGAGGACACCTTCATCAAGGACGACCCAGAGCATTGGCGGCATCGGCCGTCTTAGGATGCTTTGCCGATCAAGTCGCGCAGCGACCTGCTCCTCAGTCTGTTCGGCGGTGGTACCTGGCTCGCGGCTCAGGATGGCTCGGGCGTACTCCTCGGTCTGGAGGAGACCGGGGACCATGAGCGGCTCCCACATCCGCAGGGCCTCGGCTTCGCGTTCGTAGTCGAGCCAGGGGCGGAACCAGCGGGGTAGTTGGGCGGCGGCGCGGTTGAGGCGGTCGAGGAGGCCGGTGAGGGTGGCGCCGAGCCCGAGGGCCTCGTCCACGTGTTGCGCCAAATCCATGGTCGGCGCCCGGTGTCCGTTCTCGATCATGCTGAGCTGGCTGACGGACAGGTGAATCGCATCGCACAGTTGCCGCTGCGTGAACCCGGCGGAAAGTCGGAATTTGCGTAGCTCTGTACCGAACTGAATGCGCGGGGATATGGACGGATCCGGTGCCAGGGGGATGGTCATCGCCGGGTTCCCTTCTCTCCGCCGGTAACGGCTCCAGGCCATCATGCAGGGAGTTCGCGAAGTACCGCGAGGAGGTTCACGCGATTGTGAACACAATGCGAACCCCGAAGCGCCATTACCGTCTCCCATTGTTTGCCACCGTATGAGAACCGCCCCGGATCCATGGCGGCGCCTCGGCCGGCCCGGCCGAGTGAAATGAGAATTCCGTCGGACCGACCGGGCGAAAGGCATGTCAATGGCGCCGGATACGCTGAAAGAGCTTTACCTCCCGAGCACCCCAGAGTCGGCTTCGCAGGCCCGTTCCGCCGTCCGGAACTGGCTCGGAACGGAGCACCCGGCCTACGAGCCGGTACGCCTGGCCGTCTCCGAACTCGTCACGAACGCCGTCCGCCACGCCACCGCTGCCTACCAAAGCGGCCAGGACACCCAAGACGGCCAGAACGACCACGACGACCACGCCCGAGCCTTGGTCCTTCGACTGCTCGCGGACGGGCATCGGCTCCGGGTCGAGGTGACGGACAGAGGCCCGTCAACCACGCGTCCTCGGGTGAGGGTGGAGCAGGCGTTGCTCCTGGCCGAGCGGGTCCAGGTGGAGCCGTCGTTCCTTCTCGGGGAAGGCGGCCGGGGCCTGGCCATCGTCGACATGCTGTCGGCGGGGAACTGGGGCTTCCGTTCCAACCCCGACGGCCCCGGCTGCACCGTCTGGTGCGAGATCACGACCGAGCCTGCCGACCTGGATCCCGAGCACCCCCGCCGAGAGTCCGTTCGTACCGTGTGACCGCCGCAGGACCGGTCGCCCGCCGCATACGGCGCCGTCATCGCCGCACCACACCCCACCGTCACGGCGCCAGAGAAGAGACCGCACAGTCAGGCGGGAGCGGCCCCGATCCGGTGCGCCACGATGGATCGCCCACGAGGTGAGGGTCACCCAAGAAGACAGCGCCAGAAGCACCGCTTCCCGGAGCGCGACTCGATCCTAAAGACGGGGCTCGACCTTCAAGAACGCGGGCTCGACCCCATGAGAACATCCCTGCTCTGCTGTGGGCCAGTGGGCTGGTCAGGGGGCCAGTGAGAGGGGCGACATGCTGGAGGGAGAAATCTGCGCGGGTTGTCCGGAAACGGGGGGGTCGTTCGTCACTAGGGTGCGATCGACACCGAGCCGAGGAGCACTGAGATGAAGTACATGATGTTCGTCTGCACTGATACCGAGCCTGACACCGACAAGGAGAACGTGCCCGACATCGACGTGTGGGTGGAGGAGAACGACGCCAAGGGCCGGCGCCTGCAAGGTATGGCGCTGGCTCCCACGTCCACCGCCACCACGGTCCGGGTGCGCAACGGGGAGCTGCTGGTCTCCGACGGCCCCTTCGCCGAGACCCAGGAGGTGATCGTGGGCTTCGACCTGCTGGAGTGCGCCGACCTCGACGAGGCGATCGAGGTGGCCCGCGCCCACCCCATGGCCAGGGAGGGACGGCTGGAGCTGCGGCCGTTCGCCGACTTCGAGCAGTGACGAGTCGCCCTGACGGGTCCCCGGCGGAGGCGGCCGCCGCGGCGACGGCCGTCGACGCCTACCCCCGCATCGTGGCCGCACTGATCCGCGTCATCGGTGACTGGACGCTGGCCGAGGACTGCGCCCAGGAGGCGCTGGCGCTGGCCCTGCAGCGGTGGCCCGTGAACGGAGTGCCGGACAATCCGGGCGGCTGGCTCATGACGGTGGCCCGCAACCGCGCGATCGACACCCTGCGGCGCGCGTCGGTGGAGCGCCGCAAGTTGCGCGAGCTGGCGGTCTTCGCGCTCACCACCGAGGACGGGGGTGCTCCTGCCTCGCAAGCGGAGGACACGATCGTGGACGACCGGCTCCGGCTCATCTTCACCTGCTGCCACCCGGCGCTGTCGATGGAGGCGCGGGTGGCGCTGACCCTGCGGACGATCTGCGCCGTGCCGACCGCCGACATCGCCCGCGTCTTCCTGGTCAGCGAGTCGACCATGACCCGCCGCCTGACCAGGGCGAAAGCGAAGATCGCCGGTGCGGGTATTCCCTACCGGGTGCCCACCGGACGGGCGCTCGCCGAGCGGCTGCCCGGCGTCCTCGCGGTGCTGTACCTACTGTTCACCCGCGGCTACACCGCCGGCGGCGAGCCCGCCTTCGCCGAGGAGGCGATCCGGCTGGCGCGGCTGCTGCGGCTGCTCATGCCGCGCGAGCCCGAGGTGGCCGGCCTGCTGGCCCTGTTCCTGTTCCACCACTCCCGGCGCGACGCCCGCCGCGACGCCGAGGGGAACCTGCTCTCCTTGGCCAAGCAGGACCGGTCGCTGTGGGACCACGCCGCGATCGCCGACGGCCTGGACATCCTGGCCGGTCTCGGCCAGGACGGCCCGTACGCGCTGCAGGCGCACATCGCCGCGCGCCATGCCACGGCGGAGTCGGCCTCCGGCACCGACTGGCCGGCGATCGCCCGCTGCTACGACCGGCTGGCCAGGTTGCAACCCACCCCCGTGGTGGAACTGAACCGCGCCGTGGCGCACGGCTACGCCTACGGTCCGGCGACCGGCCTGGATCTGCTGGCCCGCGCCCGCTCCGGCGGCGCGCTGGACGACTATCCGCTCGCGGTCGCCGCGGAGGCCGATCTCACCGCCCGTGACGGCGACCACGCCCGGGCCGCCTCCCTGTTCCGGCGGGCCGCCACCGCCGTCCACAGCGAGCCGGAGCGCCGGGCCCTGCTCGACCGCGCCGATGAGGAGGATGACAAGCATGCCGCGAACGGCTCCCACTGAGACCGAGGTCCTGCTCGACGCCCTGAACGATCAACGACGCCACGTGCTGGGGATCCTGGAAAGGCTCGGCGAGAAGGACCTGCGGCGGCCGGTGCTGCCGTCGGGATGGAGTTGCCTGGGCCTGGTGCGGCATCTGGCACTGGACGTGGAGCGATTCTGGTTCAGGGCCGTCATCGCCGGAGACCCGGCCGTCATCGACGCGCTCGACCCGTCCGACGACGCCTGGCAGGTCGATCCGGACGTGCCCGCCGAGGAGATCCTCGCCCTCTATCGGCGGGAGATCGAGGCCGCCGACGCCGTGCTCACCGCCACGCCGCTGGACGCCCCGCCGGCCTGGTGGCCTGGGGACCTGTTCGGCGACTGGCGCCTCCACACGATGCGGGAGGTCGTGATGCACGTCATCACCGAGACCGCCTGCCACGCCGGCCACCTCGACGCGGCCCGCGAGCTCATCGACGGCCGCACCTGGCTCGTCCTGACCTGAGCCGGTCCGGCACCGCCCCCGGCTCACCCCGACCGGGCGTCAGCGGCGCCGGAGGGATCAGCGACGTCGGAGGCGTGAGCCGCGTCGGGGACGCCGATCAGCTCTCGTAGTTCTGTGGAGGCGACCAGATCGGCGGTGTGCTGAACGGGGGTTCCCGGGCCGGGGTCGTGGCGTTCGTCGTCCATCGGTGCACCTCTCGAATCGCGAGCCGTCATACCAGGCGACGACACAGGCCACGCGAATTCGACAGGAAGCCACGGACGAACGTCCGGAAGATCGGCCGCCCGGCGGCGAACACGCCGCCGGGCGACCATCATCGGACGCGAAACAGAGCCGCGAGAACGCGCCGACGGACCTCATCGCCCCACGAGGGCATGCGAGCGGGCAGCGGCCCGCATGACGCGATCGGTCCGCGGGGACGCCTCAGCGGGCGTCGACGATCATGCCGGCGCCGACGGTGCCGTTGGTGGCCTCGTCGATCAGGATGAAGCCGCCGGTCATGCGGTTCCTGGCGTAGTCGTCCACGAAGAGCGGCTGGGTGACCCGCAGCGACACCCGGCCGATCTCGTTGAGGCCGAGCGAGCCGGCCGACTCGTCCCGGTGCAGGGTGTTGACGTCCAGCCGGTAGTGCAGGTCGCGCACCAGCGCGCGGGCCGTGCGGGTGGTGTGCTTGATGACCAGCTTGGAACGCGGGCCGAGCTTGAGGCCGTCGGTCATCCAGCAGACCATCGCGTCGATGTCCTGGGCCACCTGAGGCTGGTTGTGCGGACGGCAGATCATGTCACCCCGCGAGATGTCGATGTCGTCCTCCAGGCGGAGGGTGACCGACATGGGGGGAAAGGCCTCCTCGATGGGGCCGTCGAAGGTGTCGATGGCCGCCACGCGGGTGGTCAGACCCGACGGCAGGTGCATGACCTCGTCGCCCGGCTTGAGGATGCCGCCCGCGACCTGGCCGGCGTACCCGCGGTAGTCGTGGAACGCCGGGTCGGTGGCGCGCTGGGGGCGGATCACGTACTGCACGGGGAACCGCACGTCGACCAGGTTGCGGTCGGAGGCGATGTGCAGGTTCTCCAGGTGGTGCAGCAGCGAGGTGCCCTGGTACCACGGCATGTTCTCCGACCGCGTGACGACGTTGTCGCCGTGCAGTGCCGAGATCGGGATGAAGGTGAGGTCGGCGACGTTCAGCTTGGCCGCGAAGGCGGTGAACTCCTCGCGGATCTCCTCGAAGCGGTCGCGCCCGTAGTCGACCAGGTCCATCTTGTTGACCGCCAGCACCAGGTGGGGCACCCGCAGCAGCGTGGTGAGGAAGGCGTGGCGGCGCGACTGCTCGACCACGCCCTTGCGCGCGTCGATGAGCACGATGGCCAGGTCGGCGGTGGACGCGCCGGTGACCATGTTGCGGGTGTACTGGATGTGGCCGGGGGTGTCGGCGATGATGAACTTGCGCTTGGGCGTGGCGAAGTAGCGGTAGGCCACGTCGATGGTGATGCCCTGCTCGCGCTCGGCGCGCAGGCCGTCGGTGAGCAGCGACAGGTCGGTGTACTCGGTGCCGCGGTCGCGGCTGGTGCGCTCGACGGCCTCCAGCTGGTCCTCGAAGATCGCCTTGGAGTCGAAGAGCAGGCGCCCGATGAGGGTGGACTTGCCGTCGTCCACCGAGCCCGCTGTGGCGAAACGCAGGATGTCCATCAGAACTGCTCTCCATCGGGTGTGCGGGCGGAGCGGCGGAGGGGCGTGCGCGCGGGCCGCGGGAGGGGCGGGGGCGGGGCAAGAGGGGGCATCAGAAGTACCCCTCCTTCTTGCGGTCCTCCATGGCGGCCTCCGAGGTGCGGTCGTCCGCGCGGGTCGCTCCGCGCTCGGTGATGCGGGTGGCGGCGATCTCGGCGAGGATTTCCTCCACCGTGGCGGCAGTGGACTCGACCGCGCCGGTGCAGGTCATGTCGCCGACGGTGCGGTAGCGGACGACGGTCTCGTAGACGGGCTCGTCGTCGCCGCGGTTGACCACCTCGTGGTCGGCGAGCAGCATGCCGTCGCGCTCGAACACCCTGCGGGTGTGGGCGTAGTAGATCGAGGGGATCTCGATGCCCTCGCGCCGGATGTAGTCCCAGATGTCCAGCTCGGTCCAGTTGGAGAGCGGGAAGACCCGGATGTGCTCGCCCTTGCGGATGCGGGCGTTGTAGAGGTTCCACAGCTCGGGACGCTGGTTCTTCGGGTCCCACTGGCCGAAGTCGTCGCGGAAGGAGAACACGCGCTCCTTCGCGCGGGCCTTCTCCTCGTCGCGCCGGGCGCCGCCGAAGACCGCGTCGAACTCGTGCTCCTCGATGGCGTCGAGAAGCGTGGTGGTCTGCAGCCGGTTGCGGCTGGCCCGGCGACCGGTCTCCTCGGCCACGCGGCCGGCGTCGATCGACGCCTGGACGGAGGCGACGACCAGGCGGGCGTTCAGCTCGGCCACGCGCCGGTCGCGGAACTCGATCACCTCGTCGAAGTTGTGCCCGGTGTCCACGTGCATCAGCGGGAAGGGGATGGGCGCCGGCCAGAACGCCTTCTCGGCGATGCGGACCATGACGATGGAGTCCTTGCCGCCGGAGAAGAGCAGACACGGACGTTCGAACTCGGCCGCGACCTCCCGCATGATGTGGATGGCCTCGGCTTCGAGGACATCGAGCTGCGACGTCGTGTAATCGCTCTGGAGCACTGCTCTTCCTCCGGGGTGGGCCCTATCGGTGCACGTCGCGGATGCCGGCGAGCAACGTTGGCGCCAGATCCGGTAGGGAAGCCAGGATATCCGGCAGTGAGGGGTTCTCCTGGTTGTAGGTCAGCGGCGACCCGTCGATGCGGCTCGCGTGGGCTCCGGCGGCCAGCGCGACGGCGACCGGGGCGGCGGAGTCCCACTCGTACTGCCCGCCGCCATGGACGTACGCCTCGACCTCGCCGGTGATCACCGCCGCGATCTTGGCGCCGGCCGAGCCCATGGGGACCAGGTCGGCGCCCACGAGGTGGGCGAGCTTCTTGACGAACTCCGGCGGGCGGGTGCGGCTGACCGCGATGCGGGCGCGGCCGCGGCGCGGGGCGGGGAGAGCGGGCGGCTCGGCGGTGGACAGCGTGACGCCCTGGGCCGGCAGCGCGACGGCGCCGGCGACCAGCGTGCCGGAGGCGCGCTCCCAGAGGGCCACGTGGACCGCCCAGTCGGCGCGGCCCTGCTCGCCGAACTCGCGGGTGCCGTCGAGCGGGTCGATGATCCACACCCGCTCGGCGGTCTGGCGGCGCGGATCGAGCCGTTCCTCGCGCGTGCCTTCCTCGGACAGGACGCTGTCGCTGGGCCGCAGCCGGGCCAGCGCCTCGGCCAGATAGGCGTGGGACTCCTGGTCACCCGCGTGGCGCAACGCCACCGGGTCGTCGAACCCCTCGCGGTCGCGCAGGGCCAGCAGCCTCTGGCCGGCCTCAGCCGCCAAGTCTCTCGCGAGCGCGTGGTCGTCGCGTATCGTCACGATGCCCTTTCTGGTGCGCACCCGGGTTGTCGTCCCTCACCTCGGGCTAATACGCGCCCGAGCCACGTGCCACGGCCGACCAGGTCTTCCACAGGATCTGAAGATCCAATGTGAGAGACCAGTTCTCGACATAACGCAGGTCCAACCGTACCGATTCCTCCCACGAAAGGTCAGATCTGCCGTTGACTTGCCACAGGCCCGTCATACCCGGGCGGACGACCAGCCGCCGGCGGACGTCGTCCCCGTAAGTGGCGACCTCTTCGGGGAGCGGCGGTCTCGGGCCGACCAGCGACATGTCACCGGCGAGCACGTTGAACAACTGGGGCAGCTCGTCCAGAGAGTACCGCCGCAGGAAGGCCCCGAGCGGGGTGACCCGCGGATCGTCTCGGATCTTGAACAGCACGCCGTCGGCGTCGCTCACGAGGTGGACCTTGCGGCGCTCGGCGTCCGGGCTCATCGTGCGCAGCTTGAGGATGGTGAACTCCGCTCCGTCCCTGCCGACCCGCGTCTGCCGGAACAGCGCCGGCCCCGGGCCGCTCGACCGGACGGCCACCGCGAGCGCGGCGAGGACCGGCGCGAGCACGGCGATGGCCAGGAGCGCGACCGCGCGGTCGAAGAGGTTCTTCAGAAGCTGGCGGAACCCCGACAGCTCGGGGTGCTCGACGTGCAGCAGCGGCAGCCCGGCCACCGGCCTGATGGTGGTGCGCGGCCCGGCGACCTCCATCAGCGCCGGGGCGACGACCAGGTCGGTGCGGGTGGTCTCCAGCCGCCACGCCAGGCGGCGCAGGGCGGTGCCGTCGAGCTCGGGGCACGCCAGCACGGCCACGGTGTCGGCCGCGACCTGCCCGACGACCAGCGGGACGTCGGAGAAGTCGCCGAACACCGGGACACCCTCGACCGTGCCGGCGGCCTCGCCCCGCGGCAGGCACACGCCCACGATCTGCATGCCGTGGTACGGCTCGCGCCGGAAGCGGCGGACCAGCTCGGCGGTGGACGACCGGTGGCCGACCGCCACCACCCGCCGCATGCACCGCCCGGTCGCTCTGCGGTGGTGGAGCGCCAGGCGCAGGGCATATCTGGAGGAAAGGGTGAGCGCGGTCATGAGGGGGAGGTCGAGGACGACGTACCCGCGTGCCAGGTCGGTCTTGGTGACGTAGGAGGCGATCGCCACGCCGGCGGTCAGGAAGAACCCGCACCGCGTGATGCGGCGGAACTCCTCCGGCCCCACGCCGACCAGCCGCGCCTCGTAGGCACGGTTGAGCGCCACGGCCGCCACCCACAGCACGGGCAGCACCAGGCTGAGCACGAGATAGGGCGCGACGTACGGCGTGACCTCGCCGAACCGCACCACGATCGCCACCGCGCCGGCGGCCAGCCCGCACCCGAGATCGCCCGCCACGGCGCACAGCCGGTAGCGCCGGACCCAGCGCGGGCGGAACGACCCCCCGCCCGCACCGACCCGCCGCCGCGCCCGGGGACGGAGACGGGCACGGGGCCTGACGGCCGCAAGCGCCACGAAGGCCGCAGCGGAGCTCTCCCCCTCGCGCACGCATCCCCCAAGGTGACCGGCCGAACACTCTCGGTGAGGATGCTAGCGGTCGCCTCCGACACTCTTGGGGGAATCCGGTAACTCCCTTTACGAACGCACGGGCGTGTCAACGCGCGAACGACCGCCGCGCCATGTCGGCCCTGCCGCGCCGCGTCGGCGATCGGCGTCGGACCTGGCGAGGTCAGCGCGGGGGTTTGAGGGGTTTGAGGTCGGAGGCGTGGAAGGCGTTCTGGGTGGCCTCCAGGCCTGAGGTGATCAGCGACTCGGCGACGTCGGCGGCGCGGTCGACGAGCAGGGGGAGGTCTTTGCGCTCACCCGTGGCGAAGTCGCGCAGCACGAAGTCGGCGGGATCCATGCGCCCGGGCGGCCGGCCGACGCCGAAGCGCACCCGCAGGTAGTCCTTGGTGGCGAGCGACTTGGTGAGCGAGCGCAGCCCGTTGTGGCCGTTGTCGCCCCCGCCGAGCTTCACGCGCAGCGCCCCGTACGGGAGGTCCAGCTCGTCATGGATCACGATGACGTTCGCCGGCAGGACCTTGTAGAAGTCGGCGAGCGCCTTGACCGGGCCGCCGGAGAGGTTCATGTACGAGCGCGGCTTGGCCAGCACGACGGGAGCGCCCACGAGGCGGCCTTCGACGATCTCGGCACGCGACTTGTGCGCCTTGAACCGGCCGCCGACCCGCGCGGCGAGCTCGTCCACCACCATGAACCCGGCGTTGTGCCGGTTACCGGCGTACTCGGGACCGGGGTTGCCCAGCCCGACGACCAACCAGCGGTCCACGACGACCTCTTCCGTCTTCGGTTCCACTCAGAGCCCGCGGCGGGCGGCCGGCGGGACCGGCGTCCGCACGCCGGACAGGGCAGCCGGGCGGCCGATGAACGGGCGCCCGGCTGCCCTGGCGACGATACGGGACTGCCGTTGGGTGCGGGCCGCCCGCGAGGCGCGGGCGGCCGGCGGGTGCGGCCTTACTCGGCGGCGGCCGCCTCGCCCTCGGCGCCGCCCTCCTCGCCCTCGGCGGTCTCGGCCGAGGTCGGGACCCCGGTGACCTGGAGGATGACCGTCTCGGGGTCGGCGGCCAGCGTGGTGCCCTTGGGCAGCTTCAGGTCGCCCGCGGTGACGACCGCGCCGACCTCCAGGCCCTCGATGTCGACCTCGACACCCGTCGGGATGTGGGTGGCCTCGGTCTCGACGGCGATGGAGAGGAGCTGCTGGTCGAACAGGCCGCCGGGGGCGATGTCGCCGGTCGTGGTGACCGGGAGCTCGACCGTGACCTTCTCGCCGCTCTTCACCAGCAGCAGGTCGACGTGCTCGAGGAAGCCCTTGATCGGGTCCTTCTGGACGCCCTTGGGCAGCGCGAGCTCGTTCAGGCCGTCACCCTGGAGACGGATGAGGACGTTCGGCGTGCGCAGAGCGAGCAGCAGCTCGTGACCCGGCAGGATCAGGTGCTTGGTCTCGGTGCCGTGGCCGTACAGGACGACGGGGACCTTGTCGGAGCGACGGATCTTGCGCGCGGCGCCCTTGCCGAACTCGGAGCGCGGTTCTGCGGCGATGCGTACTTCGGACACGGCATGTCTCCTAGGGAAACTCGGAAACTTCGGAAAGGAAGAACGGCGCTCACCCTCACCCGCCCTAGCGGAAGGCGTTACGAGCGCGGAACCTCGCGGAACCCTCAGAGCTTACCCGACCGGCCGCGTCGCTCGGATCGCCGCCGGGCGACCGGGACCGCGCACGGGCAGGACGCGGAACACGAGCTCCGCGCCCTGCTCACCAAGCTCCCCGGGCCCCCGCCTGAGCGGGCCTGCTTCACGAGGCGGGCGGGGGCGGAGGTCAGGCGTCGCCCTCGAAGAGGCTGGTGACCGAACCGTCGCTGAAGACCTCGCTGATGGCGCGGGCGATCAGCGGGGCGATCGACAGCACGGTGAGCTTGTCGAAGCGCTTGGCCTGCGGGATGGGCAGAGTGTTGGTGACCACGACCTCGGCGATGCGCGAGTTCTTCAGCCGGTCGACGGCCGGCTCGGAGAAGATCGCGTGGGTGGCGGCCACGATGACGTTCGTCGCGCCCTGCTCGTACAGCGCGTCGGCCGCCTTGCAGATGGAGCCGCCGGTGTCGATCATGTCGTCGATCAGCACACAGGTGCGCCCGCGCACCTGGCCGACGACCTCGTGCACCTTCACCTGGTTGGCCACGTCCAGGTCGCGGCGCTTGTGGATGAACGCGACCGGGGTGCCGAGCTGGTCGGCCCAGCGCTCGGCCAGCCGCACCCGGCCGGTGTCGGGCGAGACGATCGTGGTGACGGCCGGGTCGAGCTTGCCGCTGAGATAGCGGTGGAGCACCGGCAGCGCGAACAGGTGGTCGACGGGCCCGTCGAAGAAGCCCTGGATCTGCGGGGTGTGCAGGTCGACCGACATCAGCCGGTCGGCGCCCGCGGTCTTGAACAGGTCGGCCATCAGGCGCGCGGTGATCGGCTCACGGCCGCGCCCCTTCTTGTCCTGGCGGGAGTAGCCGAAGAAGGGCAGCACCACGGTGATGCGCTTGGCCGACGCCCGCTTGAGGGCGTCCACCATGATGAGGTGCTCCATGATCCAGGTGTTGATGGGCTCGGTGTGGCTCTGGATGACGAAGGCGTCGCTGCCGCGCACCGACTCCATGTAGCGGGCGTAGATCTCTCCGTTGGCGAAATCGTGCAGCCTGGTCGGCGTGATCTGGATGCCGAGGTGCTGCGCGACCTCCTCGGCCAGCTCTGGATAGGCCCGGCCGGAGAAGAACATCAGGTGCTTCTCCCCGGTGGTCTTGCGCCCGGTGATGTTGACCTCCTCGGCCGCCTGGCCACCGGACGGAGCCGTGAAGGGCTCGTCGCGCCTGTCGGCCGGCTCGCCGCGCTGGTTCATTTCCAAAGCTCCCCGCTATCGTTCGCCGGCCGGTTCGGCCCGCTCGCTGCTTTCGGCCTGCTGGGATGGTGTACCCGGCCCGCCGTTCCCCGCACGCCCGGACGGTGCGTCCGGGCCGTTCGTCCCACCCTCGTGGCCGTCACGCCCGGCGAGCGCACGCGCGGCGGCCTCCGCCGCGGCCGTGCCGGCGCGCCTGCGCGCGACCCACCCTTCGATATTGCGCTGGTGGGCCCGGCCGACCGCCATCGCCCCCGGGGGAACGTCGGTGGTGATGACCGACCCGGCGGCGGTGTAGGCGCCGTCGCCGATGGTGACCGGGGCGACGAGCATGTTGTCGCCGCCGACCCGGGCGTGGTCGCCGACCGTGGTGTGGTGCTTGTGGACGCCGTCGTAGTTCAGGAACACCGTGGCGGCGCCGATGTTGCTGCCCTCGCCGATGGTCGCGTCGCCGACGTAGGACAGGTGGGGCACCTTGGACCCGGCGCCGACGCGGGCGTTCTTCATCTCGACGTAGCTGCCGGCCTTGGTCCTCGGACCGAGGACGGTGCCGGGCCGCAGGTAGGTGAACGGGCCGACCGAGGCGTCGGGGCCGATCTCGGCGCCCTCGCAGACGGCGTTGCGCACCACCGCGCCGGCGCCGACGACCGTGTCGGTGAGCGTGGTGCCGGGCCCGACCTCCGCGCCGGAGGCGACGCTCGTGCGGCCGTGCAGCTGGGTGGCGGGGTGCACCACGGCGTCCGGCTCGATGGTGACGCTGACGTCGATCCAGGTGGTGGCGGGGTCGATGATGGTGACCCCCGCCCGCATGTGGGCGTGCAGGATGCGGGTGTTGAGCACGCCGCGGGCGAAGGCGAGCTGGACCCGGTCGTTGACGCCCTCCACCTCGACGTGGTCGGCGGCGATGTACGCCCCGACGCGGTGCCCCTCCTCGCGCAGGATGGACAGCACGTCGGTGAGGTACTCCTCGCCCTGGGCGTTGGCCGTGGAGACGCGTTTGACGGCGTCGGCCAGCAGCAGCCCGTCGAAGGCGTAGACCCCGGAGTTCATCTCCCTGATCATCCGCTGCTCCGGCGAGGCGTCCTTGTGCTCGACGATCGACAGGACGGCGCCCGCGGCGTCGCGGACGATGCGGCCGTACCCGGCCGGGTCGGGCACCTCGGCGGTCAGAACGGTCACCGCGTTGCCCTCGGCCGCGTGCGTGGCGAGCAGCTCGCCGAGGGTCTCGGTGCGCAGCAGCGGCGTGTCGCCGTAGGTGACCAGGACGGTGCCGTTGATCGTGCCCACCGCCTCAAGGACGGTGCGCACGGCGTGGCCGGTGCCGTTCTGCTCGGTCTGGACGACGGCGTGCGCGTCGGGGCCGGTCGCGGCGAGATGGGCCTCGACCTGCTCACGGGCGTGCCCGATCACGACGATCAGGCGTTCGGGGGAAAGGCCCCTGGCGGCCTCCAGCATGTGGTCGACCAGCGCGCGGCCGCACAGCTCGTGGAGGACTTTGGGTTTGACGGACTTCATCCGGGTGCCCTCGCCGGCGGCGAGGACGATGACGGCTGCCGGGCGCGGCACACTCACGGACTGAGGCTCCCTCGGCGTCGCGGCTGAGACATTGGCGGACGGGCCGACGCGCGGCAACCGTACAGGCACCGCTCGGCCACCCACCCGACACCGTGAGAATACCCGTCGTCTCCCGGGAGGGATCCAGCCCCCTCGCGGAAGAGTCACGAGCTGTGCGGACCCGTTGTGAGGAGGCTCGCGACAAGATAAGGGAAAGTTCCGGCGCCTGGACTCGAACCAGGACAACCCTGCTCCAAAGGCAGGTGGGCTGCCAATTACCCTACGCCGGACCGATGCGACACCTTCCCCGAACCGCGGAGACCAGAATACCCACGAGGGACCGGTCCCGCACTGTGCCTGTGGCGCTCCCTCCGGTCGCGCGGTGCTCGGGCGCCTTTGAGCCGGTCACGCGTCGGGGGCCGGGCCATGGAATCCGCGGAGATGAGCGCCAGGACGACGGCGGCGAGCCGGCGGGATGCACCTGTGCGACTCGTCCACTGGTGCCGTCCGAGACCCTGGACCATGATCGATCGAGGATCTCGCACTTGTGCGGTGGCGGGTGACCGGCGCCATGATGGACGGCGTGATCGGATGGATGCGGCGCATCCCGCGATGGGCGGTGGCGCTGATCCTCGTGTACGTCGTCACCCTGGTCTTCGTGGGCACGGTCTCGCACCTCGTCGACCTCGCCCGCGGCGGCCTGCGGCCCTATCACTGGGCTCCCGGGTGGCTGAACCTGTTCTGGACCTCATTGACGATCTTCGATACGGCGGCGGCCGCGCTCCTGATCCTCGGCAGGAGGGTCGGGGTGGATCTGACCTGCGCCATCATGGTGACCGACCTGGCGGCCAACTGGTACGCGGTGTACGGCATTCAGCACAGCGACTTCTTGGCCCAGCCCGGCTTGCAGCGCCTCACCACCTTCGCCCTGTTCGTCTTCGTCACAGCCCCTCTCCTGCGCCGCCGCGGCTTTCGCGCACCGCCCGCCGGCGCCGCCGCACCACAAGCGCCACCGGTCACGACGCCCAGGCCCTGATCGGAGGCAGACGGACCGAGCGCGGGAAAACGGTCTGATGTTGGTGGGGGTGAGGGTGCATCCCTTTAACAGATGGGGGCATGTATGCGCAAGGCGTGGACCCGCCACGGGTTCCGGGCCGAACCGTCACCTTCCCCACATTCCGGCTTAGGGATTCCTAACTTACGATGGCGTAGGTTACGGTTACGTAGCTACAGCCACACTTCGCTCGAACCACGTGAGGTAGCCCATGACAGTCGTCGCCGACCGTACGAGCCCGCCGCCGCCGCGGCCGGATCTCGAACCGGAACCGAAGAGCAACTTCGAACGCGTGCTGCTCGTCATCTTCGTGACCGTTCCGTTCCTCGCGCTGGTCGCGACCGTGCCCATGGCCTGGGGCCACTTCCTGGGCTGGAGCGACGTCGCGATCACTCTCTTCTTCTACGTGTTCACCGGTCTCGGCGTCACGGTCGGTCTCCACCGCTACTTCACCCACGGCTCCTTCAAGGCCAACCGCCCGCTGAAGATCGTGCTCGCCATCGCCGGCAGCATGTCGCTGGAGATGGGCGTCATCGACTGGGTCGCCACCCACCGCCGCCACCACAAGTACTCCGACAAGGAGGGCGACCCGCACTCGCCGTGGCGCTTCGGCAACGACTGGAAGGCGCTCACCAAGGGCCTGCTGTTCGCCCACATCGGCTGGATGTTCTCCTCCGAGCGCACCAACCAGGAGCGCTTCGCCAAGGACCTGCTCAACGACAAGGACGTCCACCGCATCCACCGGCTGTTCCCCTGGCTGGTCTTCGCCTCGCTCGTGCTGCCGGCCGTCATCGGCGGCCTGGTCACCTGGTCCATCACCGGCGCGCTCACCGCGTTCTTCTGGGGAAGCCTGGTGCGCATCGCCCTGCTCCACCACGTCACCTGGTCGATCAACTCGGTCTGCCACGTCTTCGGCGACGAGACCTTCGAGGTGCGCGACAAGTCGCGCAACGTGTGGTGGCTCGCGATCCCGTCCTTCGGCGAGTCCTGGCACAACCTGCACCACTGCGACCCGACGGCCGCCCGTCACGGCGCGCTCAAGGGGCAGATCGACCCGAGTGCCCGCGTGATCCGCTGGTTCGAGCAGGCGGGCTGGGCGACCGACGTCCGCTGGCCCACCCCTGAGCGGCTGGCGGCGAAACGGCTTGGCTGATCCAGCCTCCCTGTCGGGCCGCCCGGTGGCGGCCCGATCTCTCATCTCCCCTCCCCCCACCCCCCAGAGCGCACCCCCTTCTCGTGCGCGCGTTCCTGCTCCCGCCACACCACGGAAACCCGACATAGCTCGTCGAACCGGGGTATTGGCGGTTGCCGCCCCCGTGCGGCCAGCCATTATTGAATCCATGACCGAACCGCGCTCACGCGTGCGCATGACCGGCAAGGAACGCAGAGAGCAGCTCATCCGCGTCAGCCGCACCCTGTTCGCGGAAAAGGGGTTCGACGGCACCTCCATCGAAGAGATCGCCGCCAGCGCCCGGGTGTCCAAGCCGGTCGTGTACGAGCACTTCGGCGGCAAGGAAGGCATTTACGCCGTCGTCGTCGACCGCGAGATGCAGCGGCTGCTCGCCCTGGTCGCCGTCGCGCTGAACGCCGGCCACCCCCGGGTCCGCCTCGAACGCGCCGCGCTGGCGCTGCTGCAGTACGTCGAGGAGTCCAGCGAGGGGTTCCGCATCCTCGTGCGCGACTCGCACGCCGCCTCGGGCACCGGCACGTTCGCGAGCCTCATCAGCGACATCGCCAGCCAGGTCGAGGACGTCCTGGCCGACCAGTTCGCCGACCGCGGTTACGCCCCGACGCTCGCCCCGATGTACGCCCAGATGCTCGTCGGGATGGTCGCCCTCACCGGCCAGTGGTGGCTGGACGCGCGCAAGCCCGACCGCGAGGAGGTCGCCGCCCACCTGGTCAACCTCGCCTGGAACGGTCTCACCGGCCTGGAGGCGCACCCGGCGCTCACGGCCGTCACCGCCCGCGGGCTGCCCGCGATGACCGCCGCGGCCGAGCTGCGAAGCCTGGCCCGGCCCACCGACAAAGAGCTCAAAGACCTCGAACGGCTCCGCGAGAAGGAGCACAAGGAGCAGGAGAAGGTCCGCGCGCGCGAACTGCGCGAGCAGGAGAGGCTGCTCCGCGACCAGGAGAAGGCCAGGGCGCGCGAGCTGCGCGAGCAGGACAAGCTGCGCCGCGAGGAGGAGAAGCTGGTCGCCCGCGAGCAGCGTGAGCGCGAGAAGCTCCGCGCCCAGGAGGTCAAGCTCGCCGAGCAGCAGGCCAGGCAGGCCGAGCGCGAGGCCGCCAGACGCGCCAAGCTGGCCGCCGAGCGCGCCCAGCGGGGCGAACGCGTGGAACTGGTCGAGCGCATCGAGCTGGTCGAGCGCGTCCCGCTGACCGAGCACGCCGGGCACACCGGGCACACCGGGCAGGCCGAGCTGGAAGGCCGGGAGACCCAGATCACAGAGCCCTCCACCAGCACCGACGCGGAAGAGCGGGCGAAGTAAAACCGTCGTTGCTGAAAAGTTAACGTGCCGTTCAACCGAGTAGGGCATTTTGGACATATGTCCGCCGAGATCGTGCAGCCGACCCCTGAAGGACACGACGAGCCTCAGTCTCCCCAGGAACGCTTCCTCAACCGCGAGGAGAGCTGGCTCCACTTCAACCAGCGCGTCCTCGAGATGGCCGAGGATCCCGCCGTGCCGCTGCTGGAACGGGTGCGTTTCCTCGCCATCTTCGCCAGCAACCTGGACGAGTTCTTCCGGGTCCGCGTCGCGGGCCTGAAACGGCGGATGGCGACCGGTCTGCTGCTGCGCACCAAGAGCGGGCTCAAGCCGCGCGAGGAGCTGGCCCGCATCGCGGCCATCGCGGACGACCTCGCCCAGCGGCACGCCGCCGCCTACCACAAGCAGCTCTGCCCGCAGCTCGCCGACGTGGGCATCGACGTGGTGCGCTGGGACGACCTCGACAGGGACGAGCGCACGGCGATGCGCAAGCTGTTCCGCGAGCGGGTCCGCCCCGTGCTCACCCCGCTCGCCGTGGACCCCGCGCACCCGTTCCCCTACATCTCCGGCCTCTCGCTCAACCTGGCCGTCACCGTACGCAACCCGGGCAACGGGCAGACGGTGTTCGCCCGGGTCAAGGTGCCCTCGCAGCTGCCGCGCTTCGTCGCCGCCTCGCCCAATCGCTTCGTTCCCCTCGAGGACGTCATCGCCGCCCACCTCGGCCAGCTCTTCAAGGGCATGGAGATCCTGGAGCACCACGTCTTCCGGGTGACCCGCAACGAGGACCTGGACGTGGACGAGGACGTCACCGAGAACCTCATGCAGGCCCTGGAGAAGGAACTGCTGATGAGGCGCTTCGGCCCGCCGGTGCGGCTGGAGGTCGAGGACACCATCAGCCCCGCCGTGCTGGACCTGCTGGTGGACGAGCTGGACGTGGCCGACCACGAGATCTACCGCCTGCCCGGCCCGCTCGACCTCACCGGTCTGCACGCGATCGCCGACCTCGACCGCGGCGAGCTGAGCTTCCCGCCGTTCGTCCCCGCCGAGGCCGTGCACGCCGAGGACGACATCTTCTCGGTGCTGCGCGAGCGCGACATCCTCGTGCACCACCCCTACGACTCCTTCTCCACCAGCGTGCAGCGGTTCATCGAGCAGGCGGCCGCCGACCCGAGCGTCCTGGCCATCAAACAGACGCTGTACCGCACCAGCGGCGACTCCCCCGTCGTCGACGCGCTGATCGACGCCGCCGAGGCCGGCAAGCAGGTCGTCGTCGTGGTCGAGATCAAGGCGAGGTTCGACGAGCACGCCAACATCAGCTGGGCCCGCAAGCTGGAGAAGGCCGGCTGCCACGTCGTCTACGGCGTGCTCGGCCTGAAGACCCACGCCAAGCTGGCCCTGGTCGTGCGGCAGGAGCAGTCGGGCGAGCTGCGCCAGTACTGCCACATCGGCACCGGCAACTACAACCCCAAGACCGCCCGGCAGTACGAGGACTTCGGCCTGCTCACCGCCGACCCGATGGTCGGGGAGGACCTCACCGACCTGTTCATCCACCTGACCGGGTACTCCTACCACTCGGCGTACCGGCGGCTGCTGGTGGCCCCGCACTCGCTGCGGTCGGGACTGCTGGCCCGTATCGAGCGCGAGATCGCCCACCACGTCGCCGGCCGCCCGGCCCGCATCCGGATCAAGTCGAACTCGCTGGTCGACGAGCCGGTGATCGACGCGCTGTACGCGGCGTCCAAGGCCGGCGTGCCGGTGGACCTGGTCGTACGCGGCATCTGCACGCTCCGGCCGGGGGTCCCGGGCCTGTCGGAGAACATCCGGGTCCGCAGCATCCTCGGCCGCTTCCTGGAGCACTCGCGCATCTACGAGTTCGGGTACGGGCGGCGGCCGGAGATCTGGATCGGCAGCGCCGACCTGATGCGCCGCAACATCGAACGCCGCGTGGAGGCGCTGGTGAAGGTCAACAGCGCCCAGCACCGGGCCTACCTGTCGGAACTGCTCGACCTGTCGCTTGCTGACACCACCAGCAGCTGGTGGCTCACCAGCGAGGGCACCTGGGTGCGCCACCATCAGGCGGAGAACGGCGATCCCCTGCTGGACCTGCAGTCACACCTGGTCGGCCGGCGCCGGTGGAGGACGATCGATGACTGACGGCACGCCGAACAGCGGCGGAATGATCAGGGCGGCCGGCGCCGTCGTCTGGCGCGGCGACCCGCGCGCCCCGGAGGTGGCGGTCGTGCACCGGCCGAAGTACGACGACTGGTCCTTCCCCAAGGGCAAGCTGAAGCCGGGCGAGCACGCCATCACCGGCGCCCTGCGCGAGGTGGCCGAGGAGACCGGGGTGAGCGCCACGCTCGGCCGCCGCCTGCCCGCGGTCCACTACATGAAGGGCTCGCGGCTCAAGCGCGTCGACTACTGGGCCGCCCGGGTGGTGGCCGAGGTGGCGCACGACCCCACCGACGAGGTGGACCACCTCGCGTGGCTCCCCGTCGCCGAGGCCCGCCGCCGGCTCACCTACGAGTGGGACGCCGGGCTGCTCACGGCCCTGACCTCGGCGCCGGTGGACACCACGCCGCTGGTGATGGTCAGGCACGCCTACGCCGGCTCCCGGCAGGCGTGGGACGGCGAGGACGAGCTGCGCCCCCTGGACGCGGAGGGCGAGGCGCAGGCCGAGGCCGTCCGCGACATCCTGTACGGCTACCGTCCCGCGTCGCTGGTCAGCTCGCCGAGCCGGCGCTGCGTGCAGACCCTGCTGCCGTACGCCGCCCGGCAGGCGCTGCCGATCCGCACCGAACGCGTGCTGAACGAGACGAACTTCGACCGCTCGCTGACGCTGAAGGCGACCCTGCCGCTGCTGGACGAGGGCCTGTCCACGGCGGTGTGCAGCCACGGCAAGGTGCTGCCCGAGCTGATCGGCGGGCTGTGCGAGCGGCGCCTCGACGGCCGGCCGGAGGACTTCCACCTGCGCAAGGGCGCGATCGCGGTACTGCACCACGCCGGCGGGCGCATCGTCGCCATCGACCGCTACCGCACCTGACCGCTCCTGACGGCTCTCTCTGGACCGCTTCGACACCTTCCGAACGCTCCTGACGGCTCTCTCTGGACCGCTTCGGCGGCTCCTGAACGCTCCTGACGGGTCCGCGCGGTCAGGTGGCGGCCGAGGGGCTTCTCCGCGCGGTCAGCCGGCGGCCGAGGTCACCTCGTCCCAGACGCGGGGGAAGACGGCTCGGGAGCGCTCCGCGGCGGCGCGCTCCAGGCCGAGGAGCAGGCCGTAGGTGAAGGTGTCCTCCCCCGCCTCGCGGGCCCGCTCGGTCTCCTCCAGCAGGACCTCCTGGGCCACGACGCCGTCGAGGTAGAGCCCGAGCGACTCCTGGACCGCCTTCGCCCGCCCGGCGAGGTCGGACGCCCGGTCGCCGAGCAGGGGCTTGAGCGCGTCGGCGGTGTACCTGGCCCGTTTGGCGGCCTTGCGGACGTCGTGCATGGCGGTCTCGCGCGCCTCGGGGTCCTCGATCATCCGCGCCTCGTCGTACTTCTTCGCCACGCGGCGCCAGGACCTGTCGGCGACCTTGGCGAGCGTCGTGTCGGCCTTCTTGGCGGCGAGCGGGGTGAGCGGCGGCTTGGCGACCATCGTGTCCAGCCGGTCCAGCAGGGCGAAGTAGCGCTCGCCCTTCATCGCCTCCGTGGCCCGCGCGAGCGCCTCGCCCTCGCGGCGTTCGAGATCCTCGCCGAGGCGGGCGCGGACCGGCCCGGCGACCAGGCGGGGCTCCAGCTCGTCCAGTGTGCGGGCGAACCGGTCGCGGATGACCTCCAGGTCGCGGACCTCGCCGAGCACGCCGGCGATCCACCGCAGCTCGTCCTGGACGCCCGTGGTCTCGGCGACCACGTCGGAGAAGGACCGGAGCGCGCTGCGCAGGCGGCGGCAGGCCACCCGCATCTGGTGGACGGCGTCCTCCTCGACCTGCCGCACCCGGGGGTCCTGGGCGAGCAGCGCGGTGACCTGTGATCTCAGGTAACCGACCACGACGGCGCCGGCCGTGCCGTCCTCCTGCTCGGCCAGGACCGGGACGGGTATGCGGTCGCCGAGCAGCCGGGCCAGTTTGCTCTGCGTGCCGGCCGGGGTCGCCCCGGCCTTGCGCAGCGCCTTGCCGACCCGCTTGAGCAGCGCCTCGTCACCGCCGGTCAGCTCGGCCTCGACCTCGCGCCAGCGCTCGACGTGCCGGTCCTCGCCGAAGGCCGTCGCGAACACCGTCCCCTTGACGTTGTCGTCGGCGACCTCCAGCAGTTGCCGGCTGTCGGCGTCCCGGACGCTGGTGACCTTGCGCACCGTCTCCAGCTCGGCGACCGGGACGAGCGGCTCACCCCGGGTCAGCGCCAGGACCAGGTCAGACAGGCGGCGCGGAACGATCTTGGCACTGCGCGTCAGGGGGTGGGTGACCTCGTTCCGCACACCCTTCGCCTTGGGCAGCTTGAGGTGCCATCCGGCGTCGTGGCCGCCCCGCCGGCGGCGCAGGGTGATCCCCCGCGCGGCCAGCCGCAGGTCGGCGGTGTCGAAGTACACGGCCACCAGCTTCTCCGCGACCAGCTCGACGGCGTCGGCGCTCCCGCGGACGGCGGCGAGGTCCGGTACCGCGAAGTCCGCCGGCACATCGAACTTGTCCTCGATCTCGAGCGCCATGCTCACCTCACAGCCGGCCGGATACGATCCTCGTCCCATCAAGGACAATACGGGACGCATCGCCCGGACGAACGGTCACCGGTCCGGCATAGGCGAGCCCCCCCGGTCCGGGCGGTCACCGGTTCGGCATAGGGGCCCCCGGGTCCGGGCGGCCACCGCTCGCGCGCAGGGAAGCCCAGGGCCGGGGCGGTCGCCGGTCAGGCGGGGCGTGGAGCGCGGGCGACGACGAAGACGCGGCGGAAGGGGAAGGCCGTGCCGTACGACCTGCGCGGGTAGGCCTCGGCGAGCACCCGCGCGCAGTCGGCGAGGAACGCCTCGCGTCTGTGCTCGTCGGCGCCGATGCGGTCGAGCATCGGACGCAGGGCCGTGCCCATGATCCAGTTGAGCACGGCGTTCTCGCCCTGGAGCAGGTGGACGTAGGTCGTCTCCCAGGTGTCGACCTCGCACCCCAGCCCGGCCAGCAGCGAGAGGTACTCCTCGGGATCGCCGACCGGGGTGTACCGCACCAGGTCGCCGAGCTCGTCCCTCCAGGCGTCGCCGGCGCAGACCTGCCTGACCAGGGCGTGGCTCGGGGCGTCGAAGTTGCCGGGCACCTGGAAGGCGAGCCAGCCGCCCGGGCGCAGCGCCCGGACCCAGCCCGGGAGCAGTTCCCGGTGCTCGGGCACCCACTGCAGCAGGGCGTTGGAGACGATCACGTCGACCGGGCGCTCCGGACGCCAGGACCGGACGTCCCCCACGCTGAACGCGGGCCCCTCGGGGGCCTTGGGAGCCTTGGCGATCATCGCGGGCGAGGAGTCGACACCGTGGACGGCGGCGCCCGGCCAGCGCTCGCACAGCGCGGCGGTCAGCTCGCCGGTGCCGCATCCGAGGTCGACGACGTACTCGGGATCATCGGCGCGGACCCGGGCGATCAGTTCGAAGAAGGGCCGGGCGCGCTCGTCGGCGTACCGGCCGTAGACGGCGGGGTCCCACATATCTCTCGACATCAAGATATTCATACTGGGCGAGATCTCTCGATGTCAAGAGAGATAGACTCTGCCCATGACGACGCGCCGGAGCGATGGGACCGCCGAAGATTCCGCGCGGGACGAGGTCGACCAGCTCGTCGCGTCGTGGCGCCAGGAACGTCCCGACCTCGACGTCTCACCGCTGGAGGTCCTGAGCCGGGTGTCCCGGCTGGCCCGCCACCTCGACCGCGCCCGCCGCGCGTCCTTCGCCGAGCACGGCCTGGAGCCGTGGGAGTTCGACGTCCTGACGACCCTGCGCCGCTCCGGCCCGCCGTACGAGCTGAGCCCCGGCGCCCTGCTGCGCGCCACCCTGGTCACCTCCGGCACGATGACCAACCGCATCGACCGGCTGGCGGCCGCACGGCTGGTGCGCAGGCGGCCCGACCCCGAAGACCGGCGCGGAGTGCTGGTGTCGCTGACCGAGCAGGGCCGGACCCGCGTCGACGAGGCCTTCGCCGATCTGCTCCGGCGCGAGCGAGAGCTGCTGGCCGGCCTCGACCCCGCCGACCGCGACACCCTGGCCGCCCTGCTACGCACCATCCTGGTCCCCTTCGACTCAGCCCAGAACACCACCTGACCCCCCGTCCGGTCACCGATCATGCGCCTCCCCTCGTCCGCCCAACGGCTCGCTTGAAGGGCGCCGCGGCGGCGGGTCGTGGTACGGCGAAGCCGGCGCCCTGTCACGGCGCTCAACAGGTACAGCGTTGTCCGAAGGTGGCCAGGAATCCCGCCGTAGACCGGCACCGGTACCGCCGACCCCCTCCCTCCGCTTCGGCGCCACCAAACTCCAGCGGCAACGAGGCGAAGTGAAGCGGCACCACCGCCCAGTCCTCCCACCCGCCACCCCCCGCCGGCCATACGCTCCCCGCCACCGGCAATGCACTCCCCGTCACCGGCCACCCGTCACCGATCATGCCCCCACCCGCCACCAACGGCTCGCTTGAAGGGCGCCGCGGCGGCGGGTCGTGGTACGGCGAAGCCGGCGCCCTGTCACGGCGCTCAACAGGTACAGCGTTGTCCGAAGGTGGCCAGGTATCCCGCCGCAGGCCGGCGCCGATATCGCCGACCACCTTCCCCCCGCGTCGGCGCCACCAAGTGCTACCAGCGAAGAGGCAGGGACAAGGGACGGGCTGTGGGGGTCACTCGCCGAGTTTTTCGGCCAGGTCCATCCATTCCAGTTCGACGGTTTCCTTCTGCGCGCGGAGGTCCTTGAGCTCGGCGTCCAGGGACGCCAGCCTGCCGTAGTCGGAGGCCGCGTCCGCCATGGCGGCGTGGAGCACCGACTCGCGCCCGCTGATCTTGTCGAGCTGGCGCTCCAGCCGGGACAGTTCCTTCTGCAGCTCACGCAGCTCGCGGGCCGACAGGCCCGGCGCGGCCGGCGCGGCCTCCGGCTGCCCGCCGCCCGCCTCCGGTGCGCGCGAACCCGCCGGAGCCGAACCGGCCCTGGCCGTCAGCGCCGTGCCGGACGACCGGCGCTGGAGGTACTCCTCCACGCCGCCCGGCAGCAGCGACAGCCGGCCGTCGCCCAGCAGGGCCACGCAGCGGTCGGTCACCCGCTCGAGGAAGTAGCGGTCGTGGCTGACCAGCACCAGCGTGCCCGGCCAGGCGTCCAGAAGGTCCTCGAGCTCGTTCAGCGTCTCGATGTCGAGATCGTTGGTGGGCTCGTCCAGCAGCAGCACGTTGGGGTCGTCCATGAGCAACCGCAACAGCTGCAGCCGCCGCCGCTCGCCGCCGGACAGGTCGCCGACGACCTTCCACTGCGCCTCGCCGCGGAAGCCGAGCCGCTCCAGCAGTTGCGAGGCGGTCCACTCGCGCTTGCCGACCTGGATGAACTTGCGGATCTCCTCGACGGTCTCCAGGACGCGGCGGTTCGGGTCGAGCTCGGCGAGCTCCTGCGACAGGTGGGCCAGCCGCACCGTCTTGCCGCGCACGACCGTGCCCGAGTCGGGCCGGACCGCGTCCGCGAGCAGCCGCAGCACCGACGACTTGCCCGAGCCGTTCACGCCGATCAGCCCGACGCGGTCGCCCGGGCCGAACTGCCAGGTGCACCGGTCGAGCACCAGCGGACCCTCCCCGGGCCCTCCGGCGTGCAGAGTGACCTGGTCCAGGTCGTACACCGTCTTGCCGAGCCGCGCCGAGGCGAACTTCACCAGCTCGACGGTGTCGCGGACCGGCGGCTCGTTCGCGATGAGCGCCTGGGCGGCCTCGATGCGGAACTTGGGCTTGGACGTGCGGGCGGGCGGGCCGCGGCGCAACCAGGCGATCTCTTTGCGCATGAGGTTCTGCCGGCGCTCCTCGGACGCCTGCGCGATGCGCGCCCGCTCGGCCTTGGCCAGCACGTACGCGGCGTACCCGCCCTCGTACCGCTGGACCGTGCCGTCCACGACCTCCCAGGTGCGGGTCGACACCGCGTCCAGGAACCAGCGGTCGTGCGTCACGACGAGCAGGGCGGACCGGCGCTGCGACAGGTGGCCGGCCAGCCAGGCGATGGCCTCGATGTCGAGGTGGTTGGTCGGCTCGTCCAGGATGACCAGATCGTGCTCGTCGATGAGCAGCCGGGCGAGCGCGGTGCGCCGCCGCTCGCCGCCGGACAGCTCGCTCGCCCGCGCCGAGAGGTCGATGTCGCCGATGAGGTTGGCCAGGATCTCCCTGACCGCCTGGTCACCGGCCCATTCGTGCTCGGCGCGCTCGCCCAGCACGATCTCCCGCACGGTCACCGCGGGGTCGAGATCGTCCCGCTGGGACAGAAAGCCGATGCGCAGCCCGCGGGTGTGCGTGACCCGCCCGGCGTCGGGCTTGAGCGTGCCGGCGATCACGGAGATCAGCGTCGTCTTGCCGTCGCCGTTGCGCCCCACGACGCCGATGCGGTCGCCGGCCTCGATGCCGAGCGACACCTCGCCGAGCAGGGGCTTGGGACCGTAGGCATGGGAGACCGATTCGAGGTTAACCAGATTCATCGTGCCCAAAGCCTATCCGCGCCCACTCGCCGCCGCACCGCCCCGGCTCTTGCCCCGCCTCGCCCCCGGCGGGTCTCTGCGAACGGCCCGGCGGAGGTGACCGTCAGACGCGGACGACCACAGGAAGGGTGGTCGTCAGGCGGGACGATCCCGGGGAAGGTGATCGTCAGGCGCGGACCACCCGAGTCAGGCGGGGACGACCACGGCGCCCGGGACGGGGCCTCGCGCGGTGACGGCCTCGCGGCAGACGCCCGCCGCGCGCAGGGCCGTCGCCAGGCCGGCCGCGTGGGCCTCGGACTCGGCGAGGAAGGCACAGGTGGGGCCGGAGCCGGACACCAGAGCCCCGAGGGCTCCGCTGTCTCGTCCCGCCGCGAGGGTGCGGGCCAGGGGACCGCACAGCGCCAGCGCGGCGGGCTGCAGGTCGTTGACCAGCGCCGCGCCGAGCGCCTTGACGTCTCCGGCGGCGAGCGCGGCCATGAGGGCGTCGTCGGCCCGCGGCCAGGCGACCGGCTCACCGGCGGCCTCGCGCAGCCGGTCGCACTCGCCGTACACCTTGGCCGTGGACAGGCCGCCTTCGGCGAGCGCGAACACCCAGTGGAACTCGCCCGTCACAGGGACCGGCGCGAGCTTCTCACCGCGTCCGGTTCCGACGGCCGTGCCGCCGAACAGGGCGAAGGGGACGTCGCTCCCGAGATCGGCGGCGATGTCCATCAGCTCCCGCCGGTCGAGGCGCAGGCCCCACAGCTCGTCGCAGGCGATCAGGGCGGCGGCCGCGTCGGCGCTGCCGCCCGCCATGCCGCCGGCGACGGGGATGGCCTTGCGGATGGCCAGGTGGGCGCGCACGGGCCGGCCGGCGCGCGCCGCCAGGGCGACAGCCGCCTTGACCGCGAGGTTCTCCCCGTCGAGCGGCACCTGGCCCGCGGGGCCGCCCTCGACGCTCACCGTGATCATGGCTTCGGAAGGGGTGGCCGTGCCGGTGGCGGCGTTCGGGGGCGTGGCCTCGCCGGTGACCGTGCCGTCATCGGCTGCCACGGCGTCCATGGCGGGCGTGGCGTCCTCGGCGGGCGTGGTCACATCGGTCGCGGTGACCTCGTCGAACAGGGAGACGGCGTGGAAGACGTTCACCAGGTCGTGGTAGCCGTCGTCACGTCGCGGGCCGACGGAGAGCTGCAGGTTCACCTTGGCGGGCACCCGCACGGTCACGGAGGTCACGGGATCCGATCGTAACGCCCGCGCCACCGCGCCACGGCGCGCGTCCCGGCATGTGCACCTCCGGGCATGTGCGCGTCCCGGATGTGCGCGTCCCGGATGTGCGCGTCCCGGATGTGCGCGTCCCGGATGTGCGCGTCCCGGATGTGCGCGTCCCGGATGTGCGCGTCCGGGCGGGTGCGCGTCTGGGCGGGTGCGCGCGGCCTCGGCGACCGCCGACCGTAACGGATATGTAGGTAAACGGTCGGACAAAGCACATCGAGCATCTGTACGGTGACCGTTCGGGGGCCACGGGGTGAACGGTGAAGGAGAGATCCATCGACGGCCAGAACGTCTCCTCTCCGCTGACGAAGGACGATCCTCGCGCGATCGGGGAGTACACGCTGACCGGACGCCTGGGTGAGGGCGGCATGGGAACGGTCTACCTCGGCACGTCCCCGACCGGCCGCCGGGTCGCGGTCAAGGTCGTCAAGCGGCAGTTCACCGAGGACGCCGGGTTCGCCGCGCGCTTCCGCTCGGAGGTGGCCAACGCCCGCAAGGTCGCCTCGTTCTGCACGGCGAGGGTGCTGGACGACGGCGTCGCCGAGGACGGGCGGCCCTACATGGTCACCGACTACATCTCCGGCACCCCGCTGTCCACACAGATCGCCACCTACGGCCCGCTGGAGGAGTCGCCGCTGGTCGGCATGGCCTTCGGGGTCTGCGCCGCGCTCGCCGCCATCCACGCCGCGGGCCTGGTCCACCGCGACCTGAAGCCCGGCAACGTCATCCTGTCCATGACCGGGCCCCGGGTCATCGACTTCGGCATCGCCCGCGCGCTCAGCGGCCTCACCGGCCCCACACTGACCGGCGAGGTCGTCGGCACGCCGGGATGGTGGGCCCCCGAGCAGATCGACGGCGGACCGGTCACCCCGGCGGCGGACGTCTTCGCCTGGGGGTGCCTGGTCGCCTACGCCGGCACCGGGAGGCATCCGTTCGGCGACGGCGACCCGATGACCGTCGCCTACCGCATCCTGCACGAGGAACCGCGGCTCGCCGGCCTGCCCGAGCCGCTGGACCGCCTGGTCCGCCGAGCGCTCCACCGCGATCCGGCTCTGCGGCCGACGGCCCGCGACCTGCTGCTCGACCTCATCGGCGGGGAGGCCGACGGGCCCTCCACGCACGTCCTCGAAGCGCTGTGGGAGCCGCCGAGCAACCTGCGGGCTCCCGGCGGGCCGTCCGGGCCGGACGACGACCCCGGCGGGCCTCTCGGCGGCCACGACGGCAGGGACGGGACGACACGCCCCGACCACCGGCCGGGACGACCGCGGCATGAGCCGGGAGGAGAACCCGAGCCCGGGCCGTCCCCGGAGCAGGCGCTCCCCTCAGGGCACGAGGGGGCGACCCTGCGCGGGCACGGGACCGGCGGCGAGCCGGACCCCGAGTCACCGGGCCGGCACGACTCCGGCCCGGCGGGCCACTCCCGACCGGCGGACGGGCGCGACCACGGACCGGCGACGTGGCGGCCGCGCGGGCGGCGACGGGGGCGGACGCGCGGGGCCGCCGCCGTCGCCGCCGCGCTGGCGCTGATCGCCGGGGCCGCCCTCGTGGTGCGATGGATGGGGCCGGACGCGGGCGCAGGAGCCGGCGCGCCCGCTCGGGACACCGACCTCGGCCGTCGCGTCATGGTCGGCGAGCGGGGGCTGCAGTTCCTGGTCAGCGCCCCGCCCGTCTGCGGCGGCCCGCCACCGGCCGGCGGCACGGGAGGCCCCGGCGGGCAGACCTGCCGTGCGTACTGGTTCGTCCTCAACATGGGCGGGACGCCCGTGACGCTCACCGGCGCGCCGGAGCTCGTGGACGACGCCGGCGGACGGCACGCGATGGCCCGCGCCGTCGGGACCGGCGCGCCGGACGGCCCCGGGGCCGTCGCACCCGGCCCCGGAGAACGCCCCGTCGACATCCGTCCCGGGCAGGTGCTGACCTTCGGGGCGGCCTACGAACTGCCCGCCGGCCGCACGGCCGTCGCCCTCACCGGCCGCATCGCCGCCGGCACCGCTCCGATCGAGGTCCGCCTGTGACACTCCTCCTGCGGCGGCTGGCACTGGTGGTGCCGCTGCTCCTGCTGCCCCTGGACGCCACCGCCTCCCACGGCTCCTCGGCCCCCCACGCCTACTCCCCCAGCGCCACAGCCCCCTCCCCCAGCGCCACAGCCTCCTTTCCCGCCGCCTCAGCCCCCGGTCCTGAGGCGTGCGCGCACGCGGGAACGGCGGACTTCAACGGGGACGGCTTCAACGACGTCGTGGTGGGCGACCCCTTCGGCGAGCCGCCCGACCGGTGGGCGGGCTGGGGCCACCTGTTCCTCCTCAGCGGCACCTCCCGGGGATTCCCCGACGTGGTCGGCAGACCGTTCCCCAGCGGCGGCGGCCTGAGCGGCTGGACGGCCCGCGCCGGGCACCTCGACGGCGACGGCTGCCTGGACCTGGTGGTCGCGAGCCCTCACTGGAACGGCTACGTCACCGACAAGTCGAGCAACCGGGTCACGCTCGTCCCCGGCGCGGGCACCGTCACCGTCTACTGGGGCGGGCCGGACTTCGGCCGCCCCGGGGCCGCCCGGCTGGACCTGCACGCCCCCTCCCCCCGCAACGAGGCGCACTTCGGCTGGTCGCTCGCCGTCGCCTCCGGCCTGCTCGCCGTCGGGGCGCCGTACGAGGACGCCGACGGCGTCCCCGACTCCGGCGCGGTCTACCTGTACCGCTTCGGCGGCGACCGCGGCCGCGTCCCCGGCGATCCCCGCCGGATCACCCAGCAGACGCCGGGCGTGCCGGGCGACGGGGAGGCAGGCGACCTGTTCGGGTGGTCGGTCGCGCTCGGCGCGCTCGCCAAGGGCCCCGCCCCGGACCTGGCCGTCGGCGCCCCGTACGAGGACACCCCGCTCGAGGGCCGGACGGTGCGCGACTCGGGGGCCGTGACGGTGCTGTACGACGCCGCGGAGGGCCCCGGCGGGTGGTACCGCGGCAAGGGCTGGGACCTGTCGAAGCTGACCGACCAGGTGCCGGTCAACGAGGGAGACCTGTTCGGTTACTCCCTCTCCTACGGAGACGCCGTCGGCCGGCTCGCGGCCGGCGCTCCGTACGCCGATCCGCTCGGCGCCCGGGACGCCGGGATCGTCCAGATATTCTCCGGCGGCCGCACGGCGCCCGAACCCGTTCCGGCGTGGACGTTCTGGCAGGGGAACGTGGGGGAGATCAGCGAGCCGCGAGACGCGTTCGGCTTCTCGCTGGCCTTCTCGGGCGGCCGCGACCTGGTGGTGGGCGCGCCGTTCGACGGGGACGGCACCCATCCGGAGACCGGGGCCGTGCACGTGCTGACGCTCACGCCGGCCGGGACGGCGTCCGGCTCCACACCGTCCACGGAACCGCCGCTCGCCCAGCCCACCCGTCTGGTGCGATCGCGCGGCCCGCAGAGCTTCGAGCACTTCGGCTGGTCGGTGAGCGGCGCGGGCGAGGGATGGGTGATCGTCGGCGCTCCCGACCGGGACGGGACGGGCGCGATCGGCCTGGTGCGGATGGGCGGCACGGACGCCGAGCCGCTACGCCCGGGCGACGGGCACATCATGCCCTTCGACCGGACCCACCACCCCACCGACTTCGGCGCCACGGTCGCGGGATGACCCCAACTCAACGCCCCGCAGCACAGCGTCCCCGCCGAAGCCGAGCACGCCGCCCGCGCCATCCGCGACCATCTCGCCGCGACCGCACCGGACATACGCGACCGCACCGGATATATCTGACGGCGCCCTCACATAGGGGTGGGGCGCTGTTCGGCTATGCGGGCGAAGTCTTCGATGGGGAGTTGTTCGCCGCGTTGGGCGGGGTCCACGCCGGCCGCGCGGAGCGCCGTCTCGGCGGCGGCGGGCGTGCCGGCCCACGAGGCGAGGGCGGCCCGCAGGGTCTTGCGCCGCTGGGCGAAGGCCGCGTCGATGACCGCGAACACCTCCTCACGCGAGGCGGTGGTCGCGGGCGGCTCGCGGCGGGTGAGCGCCACCAACCCTGAGTCGACGTTCGGCACCGGCCAGAAGACCGTGCGGCCGACCGGCCCCGCGCGGCGCACGTCGGCGTACCAGGCCGCCTTGACCGACGGCACCCCGTACACCTTGGATCCCGGACCTGCGGCCATGCGGTCGGCGACCTCGCTCTGCACCATCACCAGGCCCTTGCGCAGCGACGGCAGCACCTCCAGCAGGTGGAGCACGACGGGCACCGCCACGTTGTACGGCAGGTTGGCCACCAGGGCGGTGGGCAGGGCGCCCAGCTGCCCGGGCAGGACGCGCATCGCGTCCGCCTGGACGACGGTCAGGCGACCGGCCAGCTCGGAGGCGCGCTCGGCGACGGTGATCGGGAGCTGAGCCGCGAGAACCGGGTCGATCTCCACGGCGACCACCTCGGCGGCCTCGGGCAGCAGGGCCAGGGTCAGCGACCCGAGCCCGGGCCCCACCTCGATCACGACGTCGTCGGAGGTGACCTCCGCCACTCTGACGATGCGCCGGACCGTGCCGCCGTCGATGACGAAGTTCTGCCCGAGCCGCTTTGTCGGACGAAGGTCGAGCTTGTGCGCCAAATTACGTATTTCGGACGGGCCCAGCAAACCCACAATTGAACTCCCCATCCATTCAGTGTCTCGCACCGAACACTCCCCAGAGCCGGCGGACGAACCGCTCGAATCGCCCTGCGAGCCGTAACCGATCTTCAAGCGGAAGGAAAGTGGGCATGGGTAGTGTGGCCACGCCAGGGAGCGAGGAGGCGTCGTCGATGGACCGTACAGGTGCGGACCCGCTCCTCCCTGCCGATCCCCCGAACATCGGGCCCTACCGGTTGCTCGGCCGCATCGGCCAGGGAGGTATGGGCACCGTCTATCTCGCCGAGGCGCCCACCGGGCGGCCCGTCGCGGTGAAGGTCGTCAAGGCCGAGTTCACCGTGGACGAGGGCTTCGCCGTCCGCTTCCACGCCGAGGTCACCAACGCCCGGCGCGTCGCGTCGTTCTGCACCGCCGAGGTGCTCGACAACGGCAACGCCGACGACGGCCGGCCGTACATGGTCACCGAGTACATCGCCGGGACGCCGCTGTCCAAGCAGATCTCCCGCTTCGGCGCGCTGGAGGCGGGCACCCTGCACGGTGTCGCCCTCGGCGTGGCCGCCGCGCTGGCCGCCATCCACGTCGCCGGGCTGGTCCACCGGGACCTCAAGCCGGCCAACGTCATCCTGTCGATGTCCGGCCCGCGAGTGATCGACTTCGGCATCGCCCGCGCCCTCGACGCCACCCAGGGGGTCACCCGCTCGGGCGAGCTGCTCGGCAGCCCCGGCTGGTGGGCGCCGGAGCAGGTGCGCGGCGAGGAGATCTCCCCGGCCGCCGACGTCTTCGCCTGGGGATGCCTGGTCGCCTACGCCGGCAACGGGCGGCACCCTTACGGGCGCGGCGACCTGATGACGCTCGCCTCCCGCGTGCTGGCCGGCCGGCCGGACCTCGGCACGCTGCCCGCTCCGCTGGACCGGCTCGTGCGGCAGGCCACCGATCCCGACCCGCGTCGCAGGCCCTCCGCCCAGGAGTTGCTGATCGCCCTGGTCGGCGGCGACCCGACCGGTGCCACGCCGCCGCCGGCCGCCGCGCGGGTCGTTCCCGTGGACCCGCCGACGCTCGTGGCCACCGAGATGCTGAACGAGTCGTGGGAACCCCCCGCCAACGTCGCCGCCGCCGAAGAGGCTCAGAGAGCCGAAGGCGCTCAAGGCGTCGAAGGCGCTCACGGCTCTTACAGCTCTCACGGCTCTCGCGGCTCACAAGGCTCCCAAGGGGCCACGGGGCCCTCCACCGGCGTGCCCTTTGTTCCTGCCACGCCCGCTGCCGGTAGGCCCTCCGCTGCATCCACATCCACCGCGGACGTCCCCTCCGGGGATGCCGGAGGAGGGACTTCGAGCGGGCTCGCCGCCGAGGGCATCGGGGACACCGACGACACCAACCCCGGCCTGTCGCTCCCCGGGCTCGCCCTGCCCCGGCACCTGTCCGCGCGCCCGGCGCCCGGCGCCGCCGGACCTTCCATCCCAGGACGCACCGCCACCTCCACAGCAGCAGCCGCGACACCCTCCGGGCCGGGAACCGGCACCCCCTCCACCCCGGGAACCCCCGCGCCGTCCAGCCTGGAAGCCGCGACGTCCGCCGCCTCGGGGACCACCGGGCCTCTCACGCCGGCAACCGCGACGTCCGCCGGTCCGGAGACCGCCGCCCCCTCCGCGTCCGGAGCCGCGGCGTCCGCCGTCCCGGGAACCGCCGTGCCGTCCGGTCCGGGGGGCGCCGCGTCCGCCGAGGCCGTCTCCTCGGCCGGCCGTGGCTTCGCCGCCGCATCGCAGGCCCCGACCGCCGCGGAGTTCCCCACGGACACCGCGATCGATCCCGGGGCCTTCCTGGCGGAGAGCGCGACCGCCGCCGCGGGGACGCGGACCGAGGACACGCGGCCGTCCTCGGGGGCGGACGGGGTCACCGTGCCGTCCTCGATCCCCGCGACCGGCGGCGAGCCGCGGCGCAGGTCGCTCGGCCGCAGGTGGCTGGTGCCGGCGCTGACGGTGCTCGGCGGGCTCCTGGTCACGGCGGGCGTGCTGGTCATGGTGCTGCCCGACCGCACCCCGGTGCGCGCCACCGGCGTGGCCGCCGTCACCGCCCCCACCCCCACACGTGAGACCGACGTCGGCCGCCGCTACGCGGCGAGCGAGACGCTCGACGGCCCGCAGTTCGTCATCCCGTCCAGGCCCCAGTGCGGCCTCACCTCCTACCAGGGCGCCACGCCCGATGAGGGCCGGTTCTGCGTGGTCAGGTGGACGCTGATCAACCCCGGCGGGGTCCCGGCGACGGTCTCGCCGACGCCGCCCGTGCTGGTGGACGACCGCGGCGCCGAGCACGAGCCGCTTACGACCGGCGCGGCCTCCTCGGGTTCCCCAGCGGTCCCCGCGAGCCTGCCGCCGGGCGGCAGGCTCGACGGCGTGCTCGTCTACGACCTGCCGCCGGCCCGGGGCCCGGCCACCCTGAAGGTGCCGATCTCCGACACGACCACGATCGAGGTGCGGCTGTGACCCTGCGCCCGCGGCGAGCATCGGCCGCCTTCACCGCCTCACCGGCCGACTCTCCCTCGGGCTCGCCCGGGACCTCGGGCTCGCCCCGGTCTTCAGGCTCGTCCGGTTCGCCGAACTCGCCCAGGGCCGCGAAGTCGTCCTGCTCGTCGGGTCCGTCCGGAACCTCGGGCCCGTCGGCCTCGTCCGGGTTATCGAGCCGATCTGATTCATCCGGGTCATCCCGCTTATCGGCCGTGCTGCTGGCGGCCGGGATGCTCGTCGTGTCGCTGGCCGTGCCGGGCGCCCAGCGTGCCGAGGCGGCGGCCGGCTGTGCGAAGGCGAGCGCCAACGACTTCGACGGGGACGGCCGCGACGACGTGGTGGCGGGCGATCCGCTGGCCGACGCGGCCGGCGTGCGCGGCGCCGGGGCGGTGCACGTGCTGCCGGTCGGCGGCGACGGCCCCGGCCGGGGTCTGGTGATCACCGCGCCCACGCCGCATCCCGGCGACGCGTTCGGCTGGACCGTCCGCACGACCCACTACGACGGTGACCGGTGCCTGGACGTCATCGTCGGCGCCCCCTACGCCGACAGCGGGGACGCCGCCGACGCCGGAGCGGTGTACGTGATCCGCGGCGGCGCCTACGAGGGGCGGGTGCCGGCCGGCGCGATCAGCGAGATCTCCGCCCCCAAGCCCGAGCGGGACGCCCACTTCGGCTGGTCGCTGGCCGCCGCCCGGTCCGCGGGCCGCCCGGCAGGCGTGATCGCCGTGGGGGCGCCGTACGAGGACGCCGACGGCACCGGCGACTCCGGCGCGATCTACCTGTACTGCGCCAAGCCCGTAGGGGGCGCCGAGCCCGCGCTGCGCATCACCCAGGAGTCCGAGGGCATCGTCGGCAACGGCGAGCAGGGCGACATGTACGGCTGGGCGCTGGTGTTCGGCCGGTTCGGCGGGCGCGACGACTCGGTGGACCTCGCGGTCGGCACCCCGTACGAGAACGACGACGGCGTCGGCAGGCAGGCGGGCGACTCCGGCAAGGCCGACACCGGAGCGGTCGAGATCATCTACGACGCCGCCGAGGCCGCGAAGGCGTACACCAGCGTCAAGTGGGGCATCCCGAACTCGGTCAAGGGCGTCACCGAGCACCCCGGCGACCGGTACGGGTACACCCTGGCCTACGCCGAGTCCGGCGGCCGGCCGTATCTGGCGGCCGGCGCGCCGCTCGCCGACCTGCCGGGGGCGACCGACGCCGGCCTGGTGCAGGTGTTCACCCTGGGCAAGGACGGCGCTCCCGTTCCCTCACGGACGATCCGGCTCGGCGGCGAGGGCCTGGCCGACCAGCCCCCGAAGGCCGGGGCGTCCCTCGGCTGGTCGCTGGCCATGGTCGGGTCCGCGACGTCGCTGCGGCTGGCGATCGGCGGCCCGTTCGACTCCGCCGGGGCACCGCAGGGCGGCGCGATCAGGCAGGTGCCGCTCGTCGGGGGCCCGGCGGGCGGGGCCGCGCAGGCGGGCCTGGCCCGGCCGTACGACCACCTCGGCGGGTCGATCGCCGCCTTCGGCGCGGCGGACTCCTTCGGCCCGGGCGCGGGGCTGCTGGCGGGGGTGCCGGACCGGCGCGACGCTCCCGGCGGGGCGGTGGCGGTGCTCCGCGACGGCGCCGCGGCCCGCCTGGTCGTCCCCGGACGCGACGCGGTGCCCGCCGTCCCCGGCGGAGCCTCCGTCGACTTCGGCGCCTCCGTCAGCGGCTGAGGACCGCGCGGCCACCGCGCCCCCCGAAGACGAGTGCCGCGTCCGGCGGAGCGACTTCGGCGCCTCCCTCAGCGGCTCTCGACCGCGCGGCCACCGCCCCCGAGTGCCGGTGTACGGCGACGGGGTCGTCAGCGGGTGAACAGCAGGGCGCCGCAGGCCGGCCATTGTGCGCGCCAGCGGCCGGCGACCCGTTGGTAGAGGAGTTGGGCGCGGTAGGTCTGCTCGTCCGCCGCCCAGTCGAGCGGGGTCCTCATCCCTCCGGCCGCCTGCCACATGGCCAGGCTGAGCTGGTACATCCCGAAGTACGGCCCGGCCGGGTCGAACGCCTTGGGGTTGGCGAGGGTCTGGCATCGCGCCAGCGCGGGCCAGTTGAGCGCGGCGACGGCGGGGCTGACCGCAACCGTGTGCGGCGGGGCGGCGGGCGCCGCCGGGATGATGCGGATCACCTCGCTGTCCTCGGGGAAGGCGTCCATCGGGGGACGCACCCGGTCGCCCCGAGCCAGGGTGATCTTCTGCTGGGCCAGCACGGCCCGCACCGTGCGCCGGGTGGTCACGGCGTCCAGCCGGACCCCGCCCCGGACGACCGTCACCCGGCGCCGCGTACGCACGTCGAGCGCGAAGCCCGAGATGGGGATCTGCCGCATCCGGGAGGCCGACAGGGTGGCCAGGCGGTCGTTCAGTTTGAGCTGCTGGAGCGCCTCGCCCACGTTGATGGCGGTCACGGTGTGCACGCTCCTCCTGCCGTCCACGGTGAGGCGGAGCGGGCGGGCGTGGCGCACGATGATGGACGAGCCGTCGGCGACCGGCGCGGCGGGCGGCGGGGACACCTCGTCCCCCGGGCCGACCCGCACCTTGACCGCGGCGAGGACGTCCCGCACGGTGGCGCCGAAGCTGCGGACGGTGGTCTCGCCGCCGTCCACGGCCAGCCGCACCTCTTTGGCGAGCACGTGGCCGGTCAGCAGGCCGAGCGAGACGCCCGCCACGACCGCGCCCACCGCCCATGCCCACACCGCCCACACCGCGCGGACGGCGCGGACGGCGCGGACGGCCGGTCGCGGACCGGAGTGCAGGCCGGGCGGACGAGGCCGGGACGTGCGGCGACGGCGGGCACGACGCGACCCCGCACGCCGCGCGCCCCGTCCAGGGGCCGGAGATGGATCCACAGCGCGTCCTTCAGGTAGACCGAAGACGGTGGGGGACCGGTGGGCCGCGCGGTCGGTCCCACCGAGGGCTGCCGACGCTAGCGCCGGGCCTCCCTCCTCCTCAACCGGTTCGCCGAAACCAATCCGTGACATTGACTCCGCTTGGGAGTACCGGACCGGATCAAAGGGACAAAGGGACGAACGGCTGCTCCGCCGCCACACCCCGGCCATGTGGCTGTTCCCCCGCCGCACCCCGGCCGTGATCGACCGGCCGGGACAGGGACGGCCAATGCGGAATCACCAGGCGCCGAAGACTCTCTCGCCGTTGGCGCTGATGGCGCGGGCCAGGTCGTCGACGGGCGTCCCCTTGACCTCGGCCAGGCAGCGGAGCGTGAGCGGGATCAGGTAGGGCGCGTTCGGCTTGCCGCGGTGCGGGGTGGGCGGCAGGTAGGGGGCGTCGGTCTCCACCAGCACGAGCTCAGGCGGCGCCACCCTGGCGGCCTCGCGGAGGTAGGCGGCGTTCTTGTAGGTCACCGGGCCGGAGAACGACATGACGTACCCCGCCTGGACGCACCGCCGGGCCATCTCGGCGTCCCCGGAGAAGCTGTGGAACACCACGACCTCGGGGGCGCCCTCCTCGGCGAGGACCCGCAGGACGTCGTCGTGGGCGTCCCTGTCGTGGATCACCAGCGCCTTGCCCGTGCGCTTGGCGATCTCGATGTGCGCGCGGAAGGACGCCTGCTGGTCGTCATGGGAGGCCCAGTCGCGGAAGTAGTCGAGCCCGGTCTCGCCCACGGCGCGGACCTGCGGCTCGCCGGCGAGCTTCTCGATCTCGGCGAGCACCTCGGGCGTGGCGGCGTGCGCCTCGTTGGGATGGATCGCCACGCCCGCGTAGACGTCGTCGTGCCGGCGCGCGGTCTCGGCGTTCCACCGCGAAGAGCGCAGGTCGTAGCCGATCGTCACCAGCCGGGTGACGCCGACCGCCCGCGCGTCGGCCAGGATGCGCTCGACCCCGCCGCTCGCCGCCTGGGCGGCCAGTGCCACCTGGTCGCCCGAGGACGCCTTGCGGTCGCCCACCATGATGTCCAGGTGGCAGTGGCTGTCGAAGACCTCCGCGCCGAGCGGCGACGGCGCGGGCGGGACCTCGGCCACCGGGCGCTCGCTCACTCGGCGGACGGGGAGTCGAGGCGGGCGAGCTCCTCCTCCACCACCTTGGGGTCGAGCTTGGCGAACAGCGGCGTGGGCGGTGCCAGCGGAACGCCCGGCCGCAGCGGCCTGGACTCCCAGGTGGCCGCGCCGTCGTACTCGCCGCCGATCACCGGGTAGTGGCGGCCGTCCTCTTCGTCGACCTCGCGGATCTGCGGCATGCCCGACCACACGCCCTCCCCGCCGAGCATGGCGTGCACCTTGTTCGACGAGCCGGGCAGGAACGGGGTGAGCAGGGTCTTGGCGTCGTCGACGACCTGGAGCGCGACGTGCAGGATGGACTTCACGCGCTCGGGGTCGTCCTTGAGCTTCCAGGGCTCCTGCTCGGCCAGGTAGCGGTTGGCGTCGCGGACGACGTCGAAGGCCTCGGTGACGGCGTTCTTGAACCGCGACCTGCCGAGTTCGGCGCCGACCGCGGGGAAGGCCGCGCGGCTGCGCTCGAGCAGCGTGCGGTCGGCGTCGGTCAGCTCGCCCGCCTCGGGCACCGCGCCGAAGTTCTTGGCCGCCATCGAGATCGAGCGGTTGACCAGGTTGCCCCAGGCGGCGACGAGCTCGCCGTTGTTGCGGTTCACGAACTCCGACCAGGTGAAGTCGGTGTCCTGGTTCTCCGGGCCGGCCACGGCGATGTAGTAGCGCAGCGCGTCGGCGTCGTAGCGCTGGAGGAAGTCGCGCACGTAGATGACGACCTGGCGGCTGGAGGAGAACTTGCGCCCCTCCATGGTCAGGAACTCGCTGGAGACCACCTCGGACGGCAGCGCGAGCTTGCCCAGGGACCCCGGCGTGCCGCCCCGCGCCCCTTCGCCGTTGTAGCCGAGCAGCATCGCCGGCCAGATCTCGGAGTGGAAGACGATGTTGTCCTTGCCCATGAAGTAGTACCCGCGGGCGTCGGGGTTCTGCCACCACTGCCGCCAGGCGTCGGGGTCGCCGGACCTGCGCGCCCACTCGATGGAGGCGCTGAGGTAGCCGATGACGGCGTCGAACCAGACGTACAGCCGCTTGTCGCCGCGGTCGCGCCAGCCGTCAAGCGGGATCGGCACGCCCCAGTCGAGGTCGCGGCTGATCGCGCGCGGCTGCAGGTCGCCGAGGAGGTTCAGCGAGAACTTCAGCACGTTGGGCCGCCACTCGCCCTGCTTCGACTGCAGCCACGTGCCCAGCGCCTCGGTGAAGGCGGGCAGGTCGAGCATGAAGTGCTCGGTCTCGATGAACTTCGGCGTCTCGCCGTTGACCTTGCTGCGCGGGTTGATCAGGTCGACCGGGTCGAGCTGGTTGCCGCAGTTGTCGCACTGGTCGCCGCGCGCCCCGTCGTACCCGCAGATGGGGCAGGTGCCCTCGATGTAGCGGTCGGGCAGCGTGCGGCCGGTGGACGGCGAGACCGCGCCCAGCGTGGTCTTGGGGAAGACGTAGCCGTTGTCGAACAGGCCCTTGAAGATCTCCTGCGCGACGGCGTAGTGGTTGCTGGTCGTGGTGCGGGTGAACAGGTCGTAGGACAGGCCGAGGGCCGTGAGGTCCTCGGCGATCACCCGGTTGTAGCGGTCGGCGAGCTCGCGGGCGGTGACGCCCTCCTTGTCGGCCTGCACCTGGATCGGCGTGCCGTGCTCGTCGGTGCCGCTCACCATCAGCACCTTGTTGCCCGCCATCCGCTGGTAGCGGCTGAAGACGTCGGACGGCACGCCGAACCCGGAGACGTGCCCGATGTGGCGGGGGCCGTTTGCGTACGGCCACGCGACGGCGGTCAAGATGTGCTGGGACATGGCACAAGCCTAGATGCCCCGGCGGAACGTCTCGAACCGTTTACCCCTACCCGCGCGAAGAGCCGCCTGACACCCTGTCAGACGGCTCTGGGCGGAAGGAAGGATCAGGCGGCCGGGGTGCTCTCGCGCTTGACGGCCTCGGCGGCCTCCTCGGCGGCGGAGGCGGCGACGTCGGCCAGGGTCTCCTTGGTGCGGCGGATGCCGAGGATGCTGATGAACAGCGACGCGAAGATCGTCTGGAAGCTCATGATGAGGGCGGTCGCCGACGGGACGACCAGGCGCAGCGACTCGGCGGGGATCAGCGGCCCGAAGTTGCGCACCTGCCAGTGGGCCAGCGAGGCGACCATGCCGGCCAGGCCCGCGAGGGCGAGCAGGCCGCCCGCCACCAGGCCCTTCTCCAGCGTCACGACGTCGACCAGCCGCTTGATGCGGCGGTCTTCGGGCAGGAAGCCCTCCTCGGCGGCGTACACCTTGGTGAACAGCGCGAACAGCACCGCCTGGAAGCCGATGACCACCCCCGCCGACGCACCGACCAGGGTGTCGACGTCGAAGGCGAGCTTGCCGATGTAGACCGGGCCGAAGGTGAGCGCCGCGCCCGCCGCCAGGCCGAGGACCATCAGCACCATGCCGGGGATCAGGAACAGCCAGCGCGGGCTGTACAGCAGCAGGAAGCGCAGGTGGCGCCAGCCGTCGCGCCAGGAGCGCAGGTGCGGCGGGCGGGTGCGGCCGTCGGGGCTGAGCGTCGTCGGCACCTCGCGCACGTCCAGGCCCTGGAGCGTGGCCTTGACGACCATCTCGCTGGCGAACTCCATGCCGCCGGTCTGCAAGCCGAGGTTGAGGATGGACTCCCGGCGGAACCCGCGCAGGCCGCAGTGGAAGTCGCGGATGGCGCTGGGGAAGAACAGGCGGCCGATGAACGACAGCACCGGGTTGCCCAGGTAGCGGTGCAGCGGCGGCATGGCGCCCGGGGCGATGCCGCCGCGGAAGCGGTTGCCCATCACCAGGTCGGCGCCGGAGCGCAGCTCCTGCACGAAGGGCGCCAAGGCGGTGAAGTCGTAGGAGTCGTCGGCGTCCCCCATGATCACATAACGGCCGCGCGCGGCGCGGATGCCGCCCATCAGGGCGTTGCCGTAGCCCTTCGCGTCCACGTGGACCACGCGGGCCCCGGCGTCGCGGGCGAGCTGCTGGGACCCGTCGGTGCTGCCGTTGTCGGCGATCACCACCTCGCCCTCGATGCCCTGCTCCGCCATGCAGGCCAGCGCCTTACGGACACACGTTTCGACGGTCTCCGCCTCGTTCAGGCATGGCATGACCACGGTCAGTTCCACGTCGAAACCCCTCGTTCGCGCCTCGATCATCGTCTGCGTAGTTCAACCATGATGCCCTCTGCCCCCCGGTGCTCGGGTCAAGACGTCGAAAGGGCTGGCATCCTGTAAACCATGGTGACCGTTGCCGACCCGGCACAGGCCGGCCTGCCCACGCCGCGCAGGGGTGCGCGACTCTGGGAGTTCGTCAGGACGCGGCGGCTGTTCGTGATCGCCGTCGTGCTCGGCGCGGTCCTGCGGGTGATCGCGATGCTCGGCTACCGGCCGGCGATGTGGTTCAACGACTCCTACGAGTACGTCTCGGTCGCTCTGCACCCCCGCCCGCACCCCATTCGTCCGGACGGGTACGGATTCTGGCTGCTGATCCTCAAGCCGTTCCACAGCTTCGCGCTGGTGGTCTTTACCCAGCACCTCATGGGGCTGGCGACGGCGGTGCTGGTCTATGCGCTTCTCAGGCGCAAATTTGGGCTGCCCGACTGGGGGGCGACCCTGGCCACCGTGCCGGTGCTGTTCGACGCCTACCAGATCCAGCTCGAACAGATGATCATGTCGGACACCATGTTCACGCTGCTCATCGTGGGCGTGGTCACGCTGGTCCTGTGGCACAGGCGGCTGTCGTGGAAGGCGGGGGCCGCCGTCGGGCTGCTGCTGGCTCTGACGGCGCTGACGCGCAGCATCGGCCTGCCCATTCTCGCCGTCGTCGTGGTCTTCCTGCTGGTCAAGCGCACCCACTGGAAACCCGTGGTCGCCGTCGTGGCCGCCTGCGCGGTGCCGGTGGTCGCGTACATGGGGTGGTTCTCGGCGGTCAACGGCCAGTTCGCGATGACACAGAGCGACGGGCTGATCCTCTACATGCGCACCGCCAAGTTCGCCGACTGCAGGAAGATGCAGATCGACGTCCAGCGCGAGCAGAACCTCATCCCCCTGTGCATCAACCCCAACGTCGAACGCAGCAAGTTCTCCCAGCTCTACCTCTGGTACAGCGGCTGGGGCGAGGTCCTGCACCGCTACGGCGCCGACAAGTTCGACCGGTCGCTGAACGACGCGGCGGGCACGTTCGCCAAGCGGGCGATCCTCGCCCAGCCCGGCGACTATCTGGCGGCCGTCACCGGCGACCTGCTGCGCAGCTTCCGCTGGGACCGGCCGGTCTTCCCCGACCCCAACACCTGGAACCAGTACCAGTTCGACGGCAAGGGCGTGAACCGGCACGACACCACGCGGCTGCTGACCTCGCTCCCCCACTGGCCGAGCTACCTGGGCTGGACCGACCGCGACATGGTCGCCTACGAGCAGGGCAGGGCCAGCACCCGGGTGTACTGGCCGTGGGCGACGGTCATGGAGCGCTACCAGCGCGTTGCCGCCATGCCCGGTCTCGGGCTAGGACTGGCGATGCTGGTGGGCGCGGCCGGGGCGGTCGTGCGCTGGCGCCGGCTGGGCGGGCCCGGGCTGCTGCCGCTGGTGGCGGCGGCGGCCCTGGTGGTCGCGCCGGCGGCCACCGCCGAGTTCGACTACCGCTACCTGCTGCCCGCCGCGCCGCTGGCCTTCCTGTCGGCCGCCATCGCCGTCCGGCACGGCCTGTGGCCCGCGCGCCGCGGGGAGCCGGCGCCGCCCGCCGAGACGCGGCTAGATCCAGCTGGGTAGGAGCATGCGCCGGTACCAGTCGTCGTAGGGGATGAGCTCGGCGGTCAGCGCGGGGTGCAGCCAGGCGAAGTTGGCGATGCTCAGCAGCACGAACGCCCCGGTCACCGCCGCCCCGACGGCCCTGCGGGAGCCCGTGACGCGGGAGGGGCCGATGAGCAGCCCGGCCGCGAGCGTCAGCGCCAGGATCATGAACGGCAGCACGGGCGCCATGTAGAACAGGAACATGGTGCGGTGGTCGGCGATGGCGTAGTAGACCCACGGCAGCCAGCCGACGCCGTAGGCCAGCAGCACCGCGCCGGCCCGCCAGTCGCGGGTGGCCACGTACCAGGCGATCAGCGCGATCAACGCCACCAGCGCGCCGTACCAGATGACCGGCGTGCCCACCCCGAGCGTCGCCTGCGAGCAGCTGGCCGCGCCGCATCCCTTGGGGCTCTGGTAGTAGAAGGCGACCGGGCGCAGCAGCAGCGGCCACTGCCAGGGCCACGACTGGTAGGGATGGGTCTGCTCCAGGCCTGTGTGGAAGGTGAGCACCTGGAGCTGGTAGTCGATCCACGACCGCGCCGAGCTGAACACCCAGTAGACCCAGCCGCTGGAGGTCGCCTGGGCCCAGTTGCGGCCGTAGCCGTAGGCGGTGGCGAACCAGCCCGTCCAGGACACCGTGTACGTCAGCGCCGGTACGGCGGCGACCGCGACCAGCGAGGTGGGCACATCGTGGCGGAACATGCCGGAGAACGGGCGGCGCAGCCCGACCGCCCGGCGGGCTCCGGCGTCCCACACCAGGCTCATGATCGCGAAGGCGATCAGGAAGAAGATGCCGCTCCATTTCGTGGCGCAGGCAGCGCCGAGACACGCCCCGGCCGCGATCCGCCAAGGTCGCATGCCCAGCCACGGTCCGCTGTCACTCAGCGGCGAACTCTCGTACCATCCCACCAGGCGTTC
>NZ_JBEXGT010000041.1:0-89875 GCF_040607475.1 Sphaerisporangium sp. NPDC005288
GGGACCCCTGCGCGGGTCGCCGGCCCGGGCACGCGGGTCCGCGGCGGCCGGGCGGGGACGGGGCGCCGCGCCGGAGCGTCCCGGCGACGACCGGGTGTCCCACCCGGCGTCGGCACTCTGCTGCGGCGCCGCGCGCCGAGCCGAGCCCTGGTCGTACGCGGGCGCGGAGCCCTGGTCGTACGCGGGCGCCGACCGCGGCGCGGGGTATCCACCGGCGGGCGCGTCCCCTTGCGGAGAGCGACGGCGCCGCCCGGGACGAGCTGATCCACCGGCGCCCTCGGCTTGCTCGGGGCGACCGGTCGGCTCTGGGCCATAGCTGCTGTAACTCACGCGTCCTCGTTGGGTCATCTGGCGATCTGGAGGTCTTCGACGTCTGTCTGCGGCAGGCGGAGAACGTGCCTCCCGGGGGGAACTCGACTGCGCATGGCTACGTCTCCGCGGGGTCCCCGCCTGAGTCGGAGTCGATCTGTCGCATGGTGTCCGAGCTGCCCGGTGGCCCGCCATTGCCCAGGACGAAGGAAACCGTCAGGTGATTCCATGAGCAACCTTGGCAGACCTCGACAACGTAGACCCGGAATTCCTCGTATTCGCGGGCCATCTGAACAAGGTCTGACGTGGCCTTTACGCGCCCTGCGCTGCGACCCAGCGCGTCACCGTACACGTATGTGACATGGGTCACGTTCCGGTGCTCACAGATGGGGCAGACGCGCTCCGTCGGCTCACCGTGGTACCGAGCGGCACGCAAGAGGTAGGGATGCGCATCGCACACATCACGCCTGGCCGTGCGGCCGGAGCGAAGCGACAGGATCGTCGCTCGCTTCGCGAGGCCGTAGTCCACGACCCCTCGCTGTGACCACATGAGCGTCAGACTACGACTTTTTTATCTATTCCGCCCAACCGCTTGACGGATTTCTTGATTGCGCAGTATGCCGACGCGACGTATCCTCAGGATGTATCGGCTCGATACATCGACGGGACACATCGCTGCGAGAGGGGGCGGTTCCAGTGGCGGTCGGCAAAGGCGGAGTGCTGGAACTGGCCGTGCTCGGCTCGCTCCACGAGACGCCCTTGCACGGCTACGAGCTGCGCAAACGGCTCAACGCCCTGCTCGGCATGTTCCGTGCGTTCTCCTACGGTTCGCTCTATCCCTGCCTGCGGCAGCTGCTCGCGAACGGGCTGATCGCCGAGGAGACGCCGGAGGAGACCGCCGCCGGCACCGGGTCGCAGACCGCGCTCGACAGCGGCCTGCCGCTCACCGGGCGCCGGTCGAAGATCGTGTACAAGCTGACGGCCGAAGGCAAGGAGCGGCTCCACGAGCTGCTCACCCAGGCGGGCCCGTCCTCCTGGGAGGACGAGAGCTTCGGCGTCCACTTCGCCTTCTTCCGCCACACCGAGGCCGAGGTCCGGCTGCGCATCCTCGAAGGCCGCAGAAGCCGCCTCGAAGAGCGGCTCGACGGGGTGCGCACCGCTCTCGCCCGCACGCGCGAGCGGCTCGACAGCTACACCCTGGAATTACAGCGCCACGGCTTGGAATCGGTCGAGCGCGAGGTGCGCTGGCTGAACGAGTTGATCGATACCGAACGAGCGCAAGCCGTCCGGGCAAGAGCGGACAGGGCACAGGCGCAGGACGCCGAGCCCGTTCCTGATGAGACGAACGAGTAAAGGAGCGAGTGCCATGGGTTCCGTGCGCGTAGCCATCGTCGGTGTCGGCAACTGTGCCGCAGCGCTGGTCCAGGGCGTGCATTACTACCGGGACGCCGATCCCGGCGTCCGGGTGCCCGGTCTGATGCATGTCCAGTTCGGTGACTACCACGTCGGTGACGTCCAGTTCGTGGCCGCCTTCGACGTCGACGCCAAGAAGGTCGGGCGCGACCTGTCCGAGGCGATCGTCGCCTCGGAGAACAACACCATCAAGATCTGCGACGTGCCGCCGACCGGCGTCACCGTGCAGCGTGGCCCCACATATGACGGTCTTGGGGAGTACTACCTCGAGATGATCGAGGAGTCGGACGAGCAGCCGGTCGACGTGGTCGCCGCGCTCAAGGCCGCCAAGGCGGACGTCCTGGTCTCCTATCTCCCCGTGGGCTCGGAGGATGCCGACCGCTACTACGCGCAGTGCGCCATCGACGCGGGCGTCGCCTTCGTCAACGCGCTGCCGGTCTTCATCGCCTCCGACCCGGTCTGGGCGCAAAAGTTCACCGACGCCGGCCTCCCCATCGTCGGCGACGACATCAAGTCCCAGGTCGGCGCCACCATCACCCACCGCGTCATGGCCAAGCTCTTCGAAGATCGCGGGGTCGAGCTGCTGCGCACCTACCAGCTCAACTTCGGCGGCAACATGGACTTCATGAACATGCTGGAGCGCAAGCGCCTCCAGTCCAAGAAGATCTCCAAGACGCAGTCGGTCACCTCGCAGATCCCGCACGAGATGGCGAAGGCCGACGTCCACATCGGCCCCTCCGACCACGTGCCGTGGCTGGACGACCGCAAGTGGGCCTACGTCCGCCTGGAGGGCCGCTCCTTCGGCGACACCCCGCTGAACCTGGAGTACAAGCTCGAGGTGTGGGACTCCCCGAACTCCGCCGGCGTCATCATCGACGCCGTCCGTGCCGCCAAGATCGCCATGGACCGCGGCATCGGCGGCCCCATTCTGTCGGCGTCGTCCTACTTCATGAAGTCGCCGCCGGAGCAGTACTCCGACGACGACGCGCGCGACGCTGTTGAAAAGTTCATCCGCGGCGAAGTCGAGCGCTGACCACGAAGCCGGAACAGAAGACGCCCATGGTTCCACGTGAAACCATGGGCGTCTTCCGCGTCTCGTACGCCTTGGGTGAGCAGGTGCGTCAGGTCCCCGAGGACGGGACGCGGGCGGCGGGCGGCAGGTCGGCGGGGTCGGCGGTGGGCCAGGTATAAGGGTCGGAGCCGAGGGCCGCCAGCAGCGGCACCTGTTCCCCGCACCACGGTGAGATCGCCAGCAGGCCGCACATGACGTCGTCGGTGAACTCCTTCCACGGCATCCAGCGGGCGTCGCCGACCTCCTCGGGGTTCGGAGACGGCTCGGCGGACACCACGGCCCGGTAGACCGGGCACATCTCGTTCTCCACCGTTCCGTCCCGCATCACCGCGCGGTAGGCGAAACCGGGGAGCATCAGCTCGACGTCGTCGGCCTTCAGGCCGAGCTCGTGGGACAGCCTGCGCCCGACCGCCTCGGCCAGCGGCTCCCCGGGCAGCGGGTGTCCGCAACAGCTGTTGGTCCACACTCCGGGCCAGGTGCGTTTGTGCGAGGCGCGCCGGGTGAGCAGGACCCGTCCCTCGCCGTCGAACACATAGCACGAGAACGCCAGATGCAGCGGGGTGTCGGCCCCGTGCACGACCGTCTTGGCGGCGGTGCCGACCGCCTCACCCCGCGCGTTCACAAGCACGACATGTTCGTCATGGGTCACCTGACCGAGGGTACGTGATCATGTCGGGTAGACGGACTGCGCTGAAGTGCTCTCACGGCGGCCGGGCCGGAAAACGGTCACACCTAGGTGATGATTCGTCATTCCCGGTGGGCCAAGCCTCTACCTGACGCCAAGCGGATCCGCTGGAAAACCGCCTTCCACCTCGCAGGTGGTACCGGAAGCCCGGGCACGGTGGGGCCGCCGGCCGAGGAAGCGACGGCACCGGCTCCTGCGGCCGGATCGACCGGGATGGTTCATCACCTGTTGGGGGCGAATCAGGGTTGTTCCCGATGTGTTCCACGACACATGCCCAGTAGGCTGGCCCGCGTGTCATTCGTCTCCGACCTCCGTGCCGTCCTTCGAGGCCGGGACTTCAGACGTCTCTACGCCACCCGCCTGGTCTCGCAGTTCTCGGACGGCGTCTTCCAGTTCGCCGTGGCCGGCTATGCCTTCTTCACCCCGGAGAAGCAGACGAGCGCCGCCGAGGCCGCCATCGCGTTCGCGGTGCTGCTGCTGCCCTACTCCGTGCTCGGGCCCTTCGCCGGGGTGTTCATCGACCGCTGGTCGCGGCGGCAGATCCTGGTCATCGCCCCGATCGTCCGCGGCGTGCTCCTCCTGGGGGCCGCGCTGCTCGTGGCGCTGGGCACCCCCGACTGGTGCTTCTACGCGGCGGCCCTCGCGGTGCTCGGCGTCAACCGCTTCTTCCTGTCCGCGCTGAGCGCGTCGCTTCCGCACGTGGTCGAGGAGGAGCGCCTGCTGCTGGCCAACGCCGTCACTCCGACGTCGGGCACGGTCGCCACGTTCGTCGGCGCGGGCGCGGGCTATCTGCTCCGGCTGGCCTTCGGCCCCGAGCACAGCGGCACCGCCGGACTGCTGATCGTCTCGGGCGTGGTGTTCGGAATGAGCGCCCTCATCGCCTCCACCATGCACAGGGATCTGCTCGGCCCCTCGTTCGACCCGAACCTGCCGCAGACCCGCCAGGCGGTGCGTCACGTCATGAGCGGCCTGATCGACGGTGCGCGCCACGTGGTGCATCTGCGGGCTCCGGCGGCCGCGCTGGGCAGCATGGCCGCCCACCGGTTCCTGTACGGGCTGACGATCGTCATGACCGTGATGCTCTACCGGTACTACTTCACCTCCGACGTCGAGGCCGGCCTGAACGAGGTCACCGGCGTGCTGGCGAGCTCCGGCGCCGGCTTCTTCATGGCCGCGCTCATCACGCCGTGGGCCACCGAGCGCTTCCGCCCCGAGGCATGGATTCCGATCATGCTGGCCACCGGAGGAGTACTGATGCTGGCGCTCTGCCTGCCGTTCCAGGAGATCGGCTTCGTGGCCATGGGCTTCGTCCTCGGCGTGACGGGGCAGAGCGTGAAGATCTGCACCGACACGATCGTGCAGCGCGACGTCGAGGACGCCTATCTCGGGCGGGTCTTCTCCATCTACGACATGCTCTTCAACGGCATGCTGGTCGCCGCCGCCGCGGCCGCCGCGCTCTTCCTGCCGGCCAACGGCAAGTCGTACACGGTCCTGCTGATCGCCTCCGTCGGGTACGTCGCCAGCGCCGTGGTCTACCGGCTGGTCGTCGGCGTCACCACCCGCCCCGCCCAGCCGCAGCAGGCCGCCCGCTGAACCTCCGTCGCACGCCGGTGCCACCCGGCCCCGTTCGGCCGAGCGTGGATCAGGGGCTCAGCGTGGCCACGGCGGCCGTCATCGCCCCCGTGATCGCGGCGAGGTCGCCCGGGCCGGTGCAGTAGGGCGGCATGGTGTAGAGGAGGCGGCCGAAGGGTCGCAGCCAGACGCCGTGCGCCATCACGACATTCTGCATCTTCTCCACGTCCACCGGCTCGGCCGTCTCGACCACGCCGATCGCCCCCAGGACGCGGACGTCCCGGACGCCGGGAGCGCCCACGGCGGGGGCCAGGCCCTCGGCGAGCGCGGCCTCGATGCGCTTGACCTCCTCCTGCCAGGGCCGTTCGCCCAGCAGGGTGAGGGAGGCGTCGGCGACCGCCGCGGCCAGCGGGTTGGCCATGAAGGTGGGACCGTGCATGAGCACCCCGATGCGCTCGGCCACCTCCTCGGTGCACAGGGCGGCGGCCATGGTCAGGTAGCCGCCGGTCAGGGCCTTGCCCACGCACATGATGTCCGGCCGGACGCCCGCGTGGTCGCAGCCGAACATCTCGCCCGTGCGCCCGAAGGCGGTCGCGATCTCGTCGGCGATGAGCAGGATGCCGTGCTCGTCGGCCAGTTCCCGCAGCCTGCGCAGGTAGGCGGGATGGTAGAACCGCATGCCGCCCGCGCCCTGCACCACCGGCTCGACGATGATCGCCGCCAGCTCACCGGCGTGCCGTGCGACCATCACGTCGAGATGGCGCAGATACGCCTCGTCAGGGATCGCCGGTTCGGCCGAGACGCCGGGGCGTGCCGGTTCGGCCGATCCGCCGGGGATCGCCGGCTCCGACGATCCGCCGGAGATCTCCGGTCCGGCCGGCGGGCGGCCAGGCGCCGAGGGCGAGGAGGCTCTGGGGCGCAGACCATAGTCGGCGGGGGGACGATCGGCGAAGACGTGGGCGGGAAGGACGCCGCCGAACAGGTGGTGCATGCCGTTCACCGGATCGCAGACCGACATCGCCCCGAAGGTGTCGCCGTGGTACCCGCCCTTCACGGTGAGCAGGCGGCTCTTACCGGTGGCCTGCACGGCCATCTTGATCGCGACCTCGACGGCCACCGACCCGGAGTCGGCGAGGAAGACCTTGGGGAGGCCGGTCATCTCGGCCAGGCGCCGCGCCAGGCGGACGGCCGGCTCGTGGGTGAGGCCGCCGAACATCACATGCGCCATATCACCGAGCTGGTCGCGTACCGCCGCGTCCAGCCGAGGGTGCCCGTACCCGTGGATCGCCGACCACCAGGACGACATCCCGTCGATGAGCTCACGGCCGTCGGCGAGCGTCAGCCGGACGCCCTCGGCCCTGGTCACCGGGTGCGCCGCCACCGCCGCGGCCGCGGCGGTGTACGGGTGCCACAGGTGCCTGCGGTCGAGCTCGCGCAGCTTCTCGGCGTCCATCCCGCCACCCTAATCGGGGCCCGCCTCCGCCTCGGCAACCCGTCCACCGAGATCAGCGAGCAGGGCCCTCCCAGGACGGTCAGGCGGAGCCGGGGAGGAGGTCCTGGTCGCGGGCCCAGGTCAGGAGAGCTTCGCGGGCGGCGTCCTTGCCGACGATCCCCTGGTCGAGGCGCATGTCCAGCAGGAACTTGTACGCCTTGCCGACCACGGGGCCCGGGCCGACGCCGAGGACCTGCTGGATCTCGTTGCCGTCCAGCTCGGGCCGCATCTTGGCCAGCTCCTCCTCGTCGGCGAGGCGGGCTATGCGCACTTCCAGGTCGTCGTAGGTGCGCGACAGGGCTTGCGCCTTGCGCTTGTTGCGGGTGGTGCAGTCGGCGCGGGTGAGCTTGTGCAGCCGCTCCAGCAGGTGGCCGGCGTCGCGGACGTACCGGCGCACGGCGGAGTCGGTCCACTCGCCGGTGCCGTAGCCGTGGAAGCGCAGGTGCAGTTCGACCAGCTGGGAGACGTCGGCGACGACGTCCTTGGGGAAGCGCAGCTCGCCGAGGCGCTTCTTGACCATCTGCGCGCCCACGACCTCGTGGTGGTGGAAGGAGACCCGTCCGGCCTCCTCGTACCGCCGCGTCTTGGGCTTGCCGATGTCGTGCAGCAGGGCCGCCCACCGCAGGACGCGGTCGGGCCCGGCGGTCTCCAGGGCGATGGCCTGCTCGAGGACGATGAGGGTGTGCTCGTAGACGTCCTTGTGGCGGTGGTGCTCGTCGATCTCGAGCCGCAGCTTGGGCAGCTCGGGCAGGACGTGGGCGGCCAGGCCGGTGTCGACCAGGAGCCCGAGGCCGGATCGCGGGTCGTCGCCGCAGAGCAGCTTGTCGAGCTCGTCGCGGATGCGCTCGGCGGACACGATCTCGATGCGGTCGGCCATCGAGGTCATGGCGGCGACCACGGCGGGGTCGACGGTGAAGCCGAGCTGGGAGGCGAAGCGGGCGGCCCTGAGCATCCTCAGCGGATCGTCGTCGAAGGACTGCTCGGGCGTGCCCGGGGTGCGCATCACCTTGGCGGACAGGTCGGACAGGCCGCCGTACGGGTCGACGAACTCGTGCCCGGGGAGCCGCACGGCCATGGCGTTGACCGCGAAGTCACGGCGCTCCAGGTCGGCTTCGAGGGTGTCGCCGTAGACGACCTCGGGCTTGCGCGACTTGGGGTCGTAGGACTCGCTGCGGTAGGTCGTGATCTCCAGGACCCAGTTGCCCTTGCGGACGCCGACCGTGCCGAAGTCGATGCCGATGGTCCAGATGGAGTCGGCCCAGTCTTTGACGATTTCCAGCACCCGCTCTGGGCGCGCGTCGGTGGTCAGGTCGAGGTCGTTGCCGATGCGGCCGAGGAAGACGTCGCGAACCGAGCCGCCGACGACGGCGAGCTCGTGCCGGTGCGCGGCGAACAGGTCGCCGAGCTCATCGGCGATCGGGGCGATCCGCCGAAATAGGTCGATCACGGCCCTCTGCTGACTAACGCTCAGATTTGAGACGGACAAGCTGGGTAGGTCCTTCGGTTACGGAAGCAGATCTCCGAGCTAGCCCTGGTGTAACCCACCCGGGGATACACCCCGAGCGATCACCAGGTTACGGTCGGTCGTAGGTCTGTCGGGGGCACCCGGACAAGACAAGGAGCACGAGAGATGAAAGACGCCCTCGCGATCCACCGCCGGCTCCTGTCCCACCAGATCCACCATGAGATCGTACGGCTTCCCCGCGCCTTGACATGCGCCGACGACCTCCCCGCCATTCTCCACGTCGACCCCGCTTCGTGCATTCGGGTGACGGTCTACGAGGTCACCACCCGCAACCAGCGCGAGCCCGTGGCCGTGGTCACCACGGTCGCCTCGCCTCCGCGGCCGGGAGCCGTCGGGGCCCTGCTCGGCGCCCGCCGGGTGCGTCCCGCGCCCGCCTTCCTGGTGAACTCCGCCACCGACTACGCCGCCACAAGCGTGTCACCCCTGCTGCTCCCGGACGACCTCACCGTGCTGATCGACGAGCGCCTGGCCGAGCACGGCGACCCCGACGCCCTGGTCTACACCCCGACCGGCGAACGGCGCACGGCACTGCGTCTGAGGGCCCTCGACCTGCTGTCTCTCACCCGCGGCAAGCACGTCGACCTGGAGTCCCCCCGGCACAGGACGGTGCGCATGCCGGGCACGCGCGAGGTGCGGCCGGTGAGGGGCGCCCCCCGCTGCGAATCGCCGCCCGCTCTGCTTTAGGCCATACCATTCTGGGCGTGCGCCCAACTCCACCCCTGGCCGGCACGTGACCCGCGGAGCCGCCCTGATCGTCGCGCTGACCGCCGCGTTCCTCACGCCGGCGGCCGTCGCCGGTGCCTCGGCCGGTCCGGCCGGGGCGGGAACCGCACAGGTCGCCGCCGCGCCCCAGGCACGCCCCGCCCACGCCGCGACCGCGCCCCGGGGCCTTGCGGCCGACGCGCAGACCACGGCCCGGGTCCGCCAGGCTGACGCCTCGACGTCGGGCCGGCAGGAGACCCAGATCGTGGTCAACTCGATCACGCCCCAGGCGCCCCGCGATTCCACCACCGAACTGAAGATCTCCGGGGCCGTCGCCAACACCGGCGGCACCACCCTCAACTCCCTCACGCTCCAACTGCGCTTCTCCCGCCAGCCGTTCGCCACCCGCGCCGAGATGCAGGCGTTCGCCGACGGCGGCCCCATGCTGGACTCCACCCGCGAGTCCCTGGTGGTCGGCCAGCTGGTGGCCTCGCAGAAGGTCCCCTTCGAGTTCGCCACCACCCCGGCGAAGCTCGGCATATTCCGCTTCGGCGTCTATCCCCTCACCATCCAGATCATCGACGCGGCCGGGCGGCCGCTCGCCGCGCAGCGCACGTTCCTGCCCTACGCCCCAGCCGGCCAGCAGGTCGCCCGCACGAAGATCTCCTGGGCTCTCCCCCTCGCCGACCAGCCCCACCGCGGCGACGACGCCACCTTCGTGGACGACGCCCTGCACGACGCCGTGGCCGACGACGGCCGCCTGGGCAAGATCCTCAAGCTGGCCGAGACCTCCGCCAAGGGCGTGACCTGGTTCGTCGACCCGGCGGTGCTCGACGACGCCCAAGCCATGGCCAAGGGGTACACCCTCAAGTCCGGCGACAAGGCCGAGAGCCGGCCGGGCGACCAGACCACATCGCAATGGCTCCAGCGGCTGCGCACCGCGTTGCAGGACGTCCCCGTGTCCGCCCTTCCCTACGCCGATCCGGACATCACCGCGGTCAACCACCACGGAATGGACACCGTCACCGGCACCGCGCTCAAGCAGGGCGCCGCCGTCGCCACCGAGGCGCTCGGCAAGGACGTCACCACCGCCGTGAACTGGCCCGCGGCCGGGGTGATCGACCGCGACGCGCTGGACGTCCTGGCCGTCGGCGACGTGCGCACGGTGCTGCTGAACGCCTCGGCGCTCCCCCCGAGCACCCCCGTCACCTACACCCCCGACTCCGCCGCCACGGTGGACACCGTCAAGCGGCCGGTGCGCGTGCTGCTGGCCGACCCCGTGCTGAGCGAGCTGGTCGCGACGACCGGCACCTCCGGGCCGGGCGTGGCGGCCCTCACCACCCAGCGCTTCCTCGCCGAGACCGCGATGATCAGCGCCGAGCGCCCCACCGAGTCGCGCGCGGTCGTCGCGGCGCCGCCACGCCGGTGGAACCCCGACCCGGCTTTCGTCACCGCGCTGCTCAAGACGGCGGCCTCGGCGCCCTGGCTCAAGCCCGTCTCCCTGGGCTCGGTGAAGCCCTCGGCCGACACCGCGATCCCCCGCACCGACCTCGTCTACACCGACAAGGACCGCCAGGCCGAGCTGAGCCGGGCCTACATCGGCGGGGTCAGGAAGCTCAGCAGGCGGGCCGAGCTGACCGCCACGGTCAGCGCCGACCACCGCAGGGTCTTCGACACCGCCGTGCTCCGCGCCGCCTCGACGGCCTGGCGCGGCCGCGCCGGCGCGGCCGGGCCGTTGCTCAAGCAGCTCGACGCGGCCGTGACCACCCGCACCGACGCCGTCTCGATCACCGGCCGCGAAGGGCGCACGCTCGCCGGCAAGAACGGCACCGTGCCGATCAGCATCCGCAACGACCTCGGCGACCAGGAGGTCACCGTCGGCGTGCGGATCACCTCCGGCGACCGCAAGCTGCTCACCATCGGCGCCTACGAGTCGCCGGTGACGATCAGTCCCGGCAAGACGCGGCCGATCGACATCCCGATGACCGTCAACGGCAACGGCGGCGACACGACGGTGAAGGTGCAGCTCACCACCGCCGACGGCATCCGCTACGGCGCTCCGGTGGAGGTCTCGGTGCGCACCACGGGGTACGCCGCCATCGCGCTGGTGATCGTGGGCGCGGCCGTGGCCGTGATGCTCGCCGCGGTGCTGCTGCGCGTCCTGCGGCGCCGCTCACGCAAGGCGGCCAGGACGCGGGGCGCCATACGCGGCCGGCCGCAGTCCGTACCCGAACCGGCACAGCAGCGAGAGGGGCCTTCATGAGCCGGATGTTGCGCGCCAGCGCGATCATGGCCGCGGGCACCATGGTGTCCCGCCTGACCGGCTTCGTGCGCACGGCGGTGCTCGCCTCGGCCATCGGCGTCGCCGCCCTGGGCGACGCCTACAACATCGCGTACACGATCCCGTTCATCCTGTTCGACCTGCTCATCGGCGGCGTGCTCAGCAGCGTCATCGTCCCCATGATCGTCAAGGCGCAGAAGCACGACGCCGACGGCGGGCGCGCCTACGAGCAGCGGCTGATGACCGTGGCCACGCTCGCCCTGGTGGTGATCGCGGTGGTGGGCGTGCTGTGCGCGCCGCTGCTGATCGGGCTGCTGACCACCGACCTGCCGGCGCTCGACGCCGAGGTCGCCACCACGCTGGCGCGCTACATCCTGCCGCAGATCGCCTTCTTCGGCATCGGCGCGATCGCCGGCGCCATCCTGAACACCCGCGACCGGTTCGCGGCGCCCATGTGGGCGCCCGTGCTGAACAACGTCGTGGTCATCGGGGTCGGCCTGCTCTACCACTTCGTGAGCCGCGCGGGCGGGAACCTCCACGCGGTGACCGGCTCCGACCTGGCCCTTCTCGGGCTCGGCACCACGGCGGGCATCGTCATCCAGTCGATCGTCCTGGTGATCTCGGTGCACCGCGCCGGGTTCAGGTTCGTGCCCCGGTTCGACCTGCGCAACGCCAGGCTGGGCGAGATGGGCCGGGCCGGCGTGTGGACGCTCGCGTTCGTCCTGCTCAACCAGGTTTCCTACATCGTCACGACCAACCTGGCGACCGGCGCCACGGCGAAGGCCGGGAAAGAGCACGTCGCCGGCATCGCCTCTTACAGCTACGCCTTCCAGCTCTTCCAGCTGCCCTACGGCATCATCGCGGTCTCGGTGATCACCGCGATGCTCCCGCGCATGAGCCGGTACGTGCACGAGGGCGAGTACGGCGCCATCCGCGAGGAGTTCGCCTCGGGCGTGCGCCTGGTGTCGTGCGTGATCGTGCCGTGCGGGCTGCTGCTGATGGTCCTCGGCCCGGCGGTGACGGTGCTGATCTTCGGGCACGGCAGCACCTCGGTCGACGACGCGGTGAACATGGGCAACGTCCTGCAGGTCTTCGGGCTCGCGCTGGTGCCGTTCTCGATCTACCAGCTGCTGCTGCGGGTGTTCTACAGCTTCGGCGACACCCGCACCCCGGCGCTCGTCGCCGCCGGCAACCTCGCGGTCAACGCGACGGTGAGCTACATCCTGTACCTCACGCTGCCGCCGCGGCTGATCGTCATGGGGCTCGCCGCGTCCTTCACCGCGGCGTACGTGGTCGGCGGGACGGTCGCCTGGACGCTCGCGAGCCGGAAGGTCGGCGGCGGGCTGGGCGGGCGCATCGTCGCCTCCGGGCTCTCGCGGATGTACACCGCCGCCATCCCCGCGGCGGTCGTCGCGCTGGCCGCGTTGTGGGCGATCACGGAGTTCGCCGGCGTCACGCCGCTCAGCTCGGCCATCATGCTGGTGGCGGGGGGTGGGCTCGGCGGGGCGCTCTACCTGGTGACGTCGCACCGCATGCGCATCGCCGAGATCAGCTCGATCATTGGACTTGTGGCGGGGCGGGTAGGCCGCTAGTCATAGGTAACCCGGAAGTCCGGTTCGCCCGTGTTCAAAGGGCAACACGGACGAGACCCGCGCCGGACTACGATGGTGCCCGGCGCACGGTGACGATCGTGCGCCGCCGGCTGACGAGGAGCAGGAGGGGCGTGGGGGCATTCGCACGGACATCGCCCGCGACCAGGGAGAGGATCACCTCATGAGCGCCCCGGCCGTGGAGCCCGGCGGCCGACTGGCCGACCGGTTCCGCCTGGAAGACCGCGTCAGCGAGTCGGGTGGCGCCACGTTGTGGAAGGCCATCGACGAGGTGCTCGCGCGGCCCGTCTGCGTCCTCACGCTGGACCCCGACTTCGACCGCGTGTCCGAGGTCGTCACCGCGGCCCGCAGGGCCAGCCGCCTGACCGACCCCCGGCTGACGCAGGTCTTCGACGCCGCCGAGGAGAACGGCCAGGCGTACGTGGTGAGCGAGTGGGTCACCGGCGAGTCCCTGACCGACATGGTCTCCTCCGGGCCCATGGCGCCCGAGCGGGCCGCCGCGCTGGTGGCCGAGGCCGCCGAGGCGGTCGCGCACGCCCACGAGGCGGGCCTGGCCCACCTGTGCCTGACCCCCGACCGTCTCATCTGGACGGCCGGCAGCACGGTCAAGCTGCTCGGACTGGCCGTCGACGCCTCCCTCAGCGACATCGAGAGCGACAGCGCCGCCCGCGAGGACGCCCAGGGGCTCGGCCGCCTGCTGTACACCGCGCTGACGGGAACCTGGCCGGGTGACGGCGACGTCGACCTGCCGCCCGCGCCGATGGACGACGGCAAGGTCTGCACGCCGCGCCAGGTCACGGCCGGCGTCCCCGGCTTCCTCGACGCGATCACCTGCCGCGCCCTGATGCAGGAGCCGCGGCGGGGGCTGCCCGCGCTGGCGACCCCGGCCCAGGTGGCCGAGGCGCTCGCCGAGGTGCCGCGGCCCGCGCCCGTGCCGGTCTCGGCGACGCCTCCCGCGGTGACCCTGCGCTCGGAGGCCCCGCCCGACACCGAGCCGCCCCGCCAGTCGCACACCACCGCGCACCAGCGCCCGCCCATGGCGCCCATGCCGCGCCGTTCCGGCGGGGTCGCGGGGCGCGTCGGGATCACGGTCGTGGTCCTGCTGGTCATCGTGGCCGTCGGCGTCGGCGCGTGGACCTTGGGGCAGAGCCTCGGCAAGCGCCCTACAGCGCCCTCCGCGTCCGCCTCTCCTTCGCAGGCGTCCCAGCCCAAGATCACAACGGTGCGGCCGGCGAGCGCCAACGGGTTCGACCCGCTGGGCAGCGACCGTTCCGAGCATCCCGAGTGGGCCCCCCTGGCCATCGACGGCAAACCGTCCACCGAGTGGCACACCGACAAGTACAACAGCGCCGACCTCGGCGGGCTGAAGAAGGGCGTCGGCCTGCTCGTCGAGCTGGGCAAGCCGACGCCGATCGCCGATGTGGTGGTCTCACTGGGCGACACGCCCGGGTCCAGCATCGAGCTGCGGGTCGGCGACTCGGCCGATCTCGGGGCGCTGAAAACAGCCGCCAAGCAGGAGAACGTCTCCGGCACGGTGACCCTCACACCGGAGAAGGCGGCGACCGGCCGGTACGTTTTGATCTGGTTTACGCGCCTTCCGGCCTTTGAGGGGAAGTTTCGTGGCACCATCTATGACGTAGTGGTGCACTCTCCCGGATCGGCATAACAGGACACGCGTTGTGAACCCTCCTCCCGATAGCCCGCCGGCGGCTACTCAGCACGCCGCACGGTCCGCGTTGTCCGACGCCGACCTGCTGACGAGCCATATCGGCGGCGATCCACACGCCTTCAGCGAGATCGTCCGGCGCCATCGCGACCGCATGTGGGCGGTGGCCCTGCGTACGCTCGGTGACCCCGACGAGGCCGCGGACGCCGTGCAGGACGCCTTCGTCTCCGCCTACCGCAAGGCCGACAGCTTCCGCGGCGAAGCGGCCGTGACCACCTGGCTCCACCGCATCGTCGTGAACGCCTGCCTCGACCGCATGCGCCGCAAGTCCATCCGGCCGGTCGCCGACGACGAGCTCGTCGAGGCGGCCGAGCGGGACACTCCGATGCCCGACCAGACAGGAGAGCGCGACGTCTCCATGGAGGTCACGGCCGCGCTCAAGCTCCTGCCGGCCGACCAGCGCGCGGCGCTGGTGCTGGTGGACATGATGGGATATTCGGTCGAGGACGCGGCCCAGGTGCTGGGCGTGCCGACCGGCACCGTCAAGAGCCGCTGCGCGCGGGGCCGTGCCAAACTTGCCCCGATTCTTTCCCATCTGCGGAACCGATCGGACCTAACTCGCGTCTCATCCGCGAAGGGAGCAGAACTTCGTGACGGGTGATACGCACTACGATATGGAGATCCTCGCCGAGTTGGCAGAGGGTCTTCTCGACGGCGCCACGGCCGCGCGGGTCCGCGAGCATCTCGCGGTATGCGATCCCTGTGGGGAGAGCCTCGCCGACCTGGCGGCGGTCCGCGAAATGCTCGCGGGAGTGCCGGTGCCCGCGATGCCCATGGGCGTCGCGCTCCGCATCGACAAGGCACTAGGCGCCGAAGCCGAGACCAGGCGGTCCGGTGGCGGGCTCAAGCTCGACGAGGCGCCCGACTGGGATCGCATCATGGCCGACTCCCCCTGGGAGGCCATGCCGGATTCCCCGTGGGAGACCGCGCCGGAGCCGCCCTCGACGGTCGGTGAGCCGCCGTTGCGGGCCGTGCCCGTGGTGGCCGCCGTGGAGGAGCCGCCAAGGCCCTCGGCGCCGCAGGTCCCAGAGCCGCAGGAGGTCGTGCGCCTCGGCGTCGTGGCCGATGACGGCACGGTCGTCCCCGCCAGGCGCCGCAGGGCGTCCCGGCGGCGTTCCTGGCAACTGCCCGCGATGGCGAGCGCGGCGGCCGCGGTCGTCATCGGCGTCGCCGGAGTATCGGCGGGCCTGCTGTCGGCCACGGGCACCGACGGAGGAGCCGGGAACGGTTCCATCGCCCTGCCGGTTCCCACGACCGCCGCGCCCAGCGCGGAGCCGTCGAAGGACGTCGCGACCACGGGCCCGGCCCATCCCGGCCGGAAATACGTGATCGCCAGCAGCGACTTCAACTACTCCGACACGGTGCTCAGAGGGCCGCTGAACACCTACGTCGGCGCCTACGGCCCCGGCTCGACCGGCGACGAATCGAGCGATCCCGCGGTGATGCGGTGCATCACCCGCATCTCCGAGCAGGTGGGCGACCAGCTCGGCCTGCGCAAGAATCCCAACCCGATCGGCGTCGACCAGGCCTTCTACGAGGGCAGCGAGGCCACGGTGATGGCTTTCTGGAAGAACCGCCTGCACAACGCCGTCTGGGTGTACGTCGTGGACGACAACTGCCGCAACATGCGGCCGCCGTCGGTGAGCCGCTGGCAGTAGGGCCGCTCGCGAGCGGGCGCCCGCCTGCTCGCGATCCGGAGTCGTGAGAAGTCCTCCGCGGGTTCCGCGGAGGACTTCTTCTTGTGGAAGGCGCGGCTTTCCTGGGACGGGAATCCCGGACGCCTAGGATCTGTTGACGCCACTGCATCCACCAACGGATAACCCCAGAGCCGGGCAGCGTGCGGCGACGCACACCGGCGACGCGCCGGGACCACCATGCGCAGAAAGGCGAGAGGCGTGAGCGACGTCCGTAACGTCATCATCATCGGGTCGGGCCCGGCCGGCTACACGGCCGCGGTCTACGCGGCACGCGCGGATCTCAACCCCCTCGTGTTCGAGGGCTCGGTCACCGCTGGTGGCGCGCTCATGAACACCACCGACGTGGAGAACTTCCCGGGCTTCCCGGACGGCATCCTCGGCCCGGACCTGATGGACAACTTCCGCAAGCAGGCCGAGCGCTTCGGCGCCGAGCTGGTCGCGGACGACGTCGTCGAGGTCGATCTGACCCAGACGCCCAAGGTGGTCAAGACGCCCACCGAGACCTATCTGGCCAAGACCGTCATCGTCGCCACCGGTTCGGGGTACCGCGAGCTGGGCCTGCCCAACGAGAAGCGGCTGTCCGGGCGCGGCGTCTCCTGGTGTGCCACCTGTGACGGCTTCTTCTTCCGCGACCAGGACATCGTGGTCGTGGGCGGCGGCGACACCGCCATGGAGGAGGCCACCTTCCTCAGCCGGTTCGCCCGGACGGTCACGGTGATCCACCGCCGTTCCGAGCTGCGCGCCAGCAAGATCATGCAGGACCGCGCCTTCGCGAACGCGAAGATCCGCTTCCTCTGGGACAGTCAGGTCGTCGACATCATCGGCGAGAACCGGGTCAGCGGCGTCGTCGTCCGCAACGTGAACACCGGCGAGCAGACCGAGCTGGCCGTCGGCGGCCTGTTCGTCGCCATCGGGCACGACCCGCGCAGCGCCCTGTTCAAGGGCCAGCTCAAACTGGACGACGAGGGCTACATCAAGGTCGAGGGGCAGAGCACCAGGACCAACCTGGACGGCGTCTTCGCCTGCGGCGACGTCGTCGACCACACCTACCGCCAGGCCATCACCGCCGCGGGCACCGGCTGTTCGGCGGCGATCGACGCCGAACGCTGGCTCGCGGACAACGCAACCGCCACCGCCACCAGTTAAGGGGAGAACACCGTGGGCGACATCAAGTCCGTAACCGACGCCACCTTCGAGGCCGAGGTGCTCAAGAGCGACAAGCCGGTGCTCGTGGACTTCTGGGCCGAATGGTGTGCCCCGTGCCGCCAGGTCGCGCCGGTCCTTCAGGAGATCGCCGCCGAGCACGCCGACAAGCTGACCATCGTCAAGATCAACATTGACGAGAACCCGGCGACTCCGCGCGACTACGGCGTACTCCAGATCCCGACGCTGAACGTCTACAAGGGTGGAGAGGTCGTGAAGCAGATCATCGGCGCCAAGCCGAAGGCCATGCTGCTCCGCGAGCTCGACGGCGTCATCTAGGCGCTCCTGCGGCTCGTGCCGTCCGCAACCGTGCGAGCCGTACCACCCCGCCGCCTCCTTCCGGGCGGCACCCCACCCAGCAGAGCCCTCCTCGCCCATCGGCGCGGGGGGCTCTGTTCGTACCGGAAGCTCCGTACGGCCTTGGGGTCGTCTATGCCGGTGGCTCTTGTTGTGCGCAGGGCCCGGGGGTGCGGTCGGGCCGGTGGTGCACAGGGAGCTGTGGTGCAGAGGGAACTGTGATGCATGGGGCGGTGGTGCGTTGGAGCCGTGGTGCCTGGGAGGTGGTGCGTGGGAGGCGTGGTGCGTGGGGCAGCGCGGGGCTCAGATCGCCTCAGACGGGGCGTAGCGCCCGTTCAGGAGTCATGGACCCCAGGAGACGCTCCAGTGCCACCTCGACGTCCTCACGCCACGACGCCGCGGTCTTGAGCTCCAGCCGCAGCCGCGGGAAGCGCAGATGCGGCCGGACGGTCTTGAACCCGACCGCGAGCAGGTAATCGGCGGGCATGACACAGCCGGGCTGCTCCCACTTGAGGTCGCCGAAGGCTTCGATCGCCCGGACGCCGCGCCGCGTCAGGTCCTTGGCCACGCCCTGGATCAGCATGCGGCCGAGCCCACCCCCGGAGAACTCGGGGATGATGTGCGCGGTCATCAGCAGGACGGCGTCCGCGCTGACCGGCGAGGTGGGGAAGGCCACCGAGCGAGGGACGTAGAGCGGGGGCGCGTAAAGCACGAAACCGGCCGGCACGCCGTCGACATAGCAGATCTTGCCGCAGCTGCCCCACTCGAGCAGGGTCGCGGAGATCCACGCCTCCTTCTCCAGCCCCGGATCGCCGGCCAGCTGGGCCCGCTCGCCGCTGACCGGGTCGAGCTCCCAGAAGACGCACCGCCGGCAGCGGCGCGGCAGATCATCAAGGTTGTCCAGCGTGACGTTCACCAGCCGACGCGACACCTCGAGGCCCCCAATCGTTGCGAGACGACGCGAGTGTGGGCGGAAATGCGCACGAATTTACGGCGTCTCCAAAGTGGCATGGTAGCCGAGTGAAAGCGGGATACGCCGGTCCTGCGAGCCGGGCCCGCGCGGCCTGTCGCCGCCGCGGGCGCCGAGCAGGGCGGACGCCGTCCCCGGGCGCCGCGAAAGCTCCGCGGACCGTCCCGCGCGTTTCCTCGCGGCCCTCGGCGGAGGACGCCAGGGGTGTGCGGGGCGACGACGAGGCGACCTACTCCGCGGCCTCAATGTCCACCCCAGAAATCGGCGGAGAAATGTCCGTAGTGCCGGTGAAGTGAAGAAATACGGAAGGGTTTCGAGGATGCCTGCCGTAGGCTGGTCACTCCGCAATGAACCTAGCTCGGCTATGCCCTAGGAGGTGGACCGTGACGGAAGAGCAGGATCACGGTCGGAGGACCGCGGCCCACGGGTCGCGCATCGACGCCTACATCGATCGGTACGCCGCACGGGCTACCGGCATGGTGGCCTCCGAGATCCGAGCTCTTTTCGCCGTCGCATCGAGGCCCGAGGTGGTCTCGCTGGCCGGCGGCATGCCGTACGTCACAGCCCTCCCCCTCGACACCGTCGGCGAGATCGTCGCCGACCTGGTGGCCCACCGCGGCACCGTGGCCCTGCAGTACGGCTCCGCCCAGGGCGACCCGCACCTGCGTGAGCAGATCTGCGAGGTCATGCGCCTGGAGGGCATCGAGGCCGGCCCGGACGACGTCGTCGTCACCGTCGGCTCCCAGCAGGCCCTCGACCTGATCACCCGTATCTTCATCGACCCCGGCGACGTGGTCCTCGCCGAGGGCCCCTCCTACGTAGGCGCCCTGGGCACGTTCGCGGCCTACCAGGCGTCGGTGGTCCACGTGACCATGGACGACGAGGGCCTCGACCCCGCCGCGCTCGCCGAGACGATCGACGCACTGTCCCGGCAGGGCCGTCGCATCAAGTTCCTCTACACCGTGCCGACCTTCCAGAACCCGGCCGGTGTCACGCTCAGCGCGTCGCGCCGCCGCCAGGTGCTGGAGATCTGCCGACGAGCCGGTGTGCTGGTCGTCGAGGACAACCCGTACGGCCTGCTGGGCTTCGACGGCGAGCCGATGCGCGCATTGCGCGCGGACGATCCCGAAGGCGTGGTCTATCTCGGGTCGTTCTCCAAGACGCTCGCCCCGGGCTTCCGCGTCGGCTGGGCCCTGGCCCCGCACGCCGTGCGCGACAAGCTGGTGCTCGCCCTGGAGTCGGCCGTGCTGTCGCACTCCACCTTCACCCAGCTCACCGTGGGGCAGTACCTCGCGACCCAGCCATGGCGCGAGCAGATCAAGGCGTTCCGCGAGCTCTACCGCGAGCGGCGTGACGCCCTACTCGGCGCGATGGACGCCCTGATGCCGCCCGGCTGCGTGTGGACGCGGCCCGCCGGCGGGTTCTTCGTCTGGATGACCCTTCCCGAAGGGCTCGACTCCAAGGCCATCCTGCCCCGCGCCGTCGCCGAGCGCGTGGCGTTCGTGCCCGGCACGGGGTTCTACTCCGACGGCTCAGGCGCGCGGCACATGCGCCTGTCGTACTGCTACCCCGAGCCCGACCGCATCCGCGAGGGCGTCCGCAGGCTCACAGGGGTGATCCAGCAGGAACTGCTCATGCGCGACACGTTCGGCACCGGCTCCGCTCCCGTCCACGGTGGGGTCGACACCCCCGGGCCGGACCTAGCCTGAAGATGACGTGCGGCAGGCGCCCGCTCCCCCGGCGGCGCCTGCCCCTGGAAAGTGCGAGCGGTAAGAAAGGTCCTTGATGAGCGATCTCGGCCATGTGCTGGTGCTGGCAGGCGGACTGTCCTACGAGCGCGAGGTCTCGCTGCGCTCGGGCCGCCGCGTGAGCGAGGTGCTTCGTGCGGCCGGGGTCGACGTCGAGACACGCGACACCGACGCGAGCCTGGTGCCCTCCGTCCTGGCCGATCCGCCCGACGTGGTCTTCGTGACGCTCCACGGCGGGAGCGGAGAGGACGGCGCCATCCGGTCGGTGCTCGAACTGCTCGACCTGCCCTACGTCGGCGCCGGGCCGCAGGCCTGCCGCATCGCCTTCGACAAGCCCACGGCCAAGACGATGGTCCGCTCGGTCGGCGTCCGCACCCCCGACGCGGTCGTGCTCCCCAAGGAGACCTTCCACGACCTGGGCGCCTCGGCCGTGCTCGGGCGCATCATCGAACGGCTCGGGTTGCCGCTGTTCGTCAAGCCGTCGCACGGCGGGTCGGCGCTGGGCGGCTCCATCGTCCGCAAGGCCGACGAGCTGCCCGCGGCCATGGTCGGCTGCTTCGCCTACGGCGACACCGCGCTCATCGAGCAGTACATCGAGGGGGTCGAGGTCGCGGTCTCGGTGGTCGACCTCGGCGACGGGCCCACCGCCCTGCCACCGGTGGAGATCGTCGCAGACGAGGGCGTGTACGACTACTCGGCGCGTTACACGGCCGGGCGCACCGAGTTCTTCGCCCCCGCGCGGCTCCGGCCGGAGGTCGCCGAGGCGTGCGCCCAGCTGGCCGTCACCGCGCACACCGCCCTCGGGTTGCGCGACCTGTCCCGCACCGACCTCATCGTCGACGCCACCGGGCAGCCGCACTTCCTCGAGGTCAACGTCGCCCCCGGGATGACCGAGACGTCCCTGCTGCCGATGGCCGTGGAAGCCGCCGGCCAGGACCTCAGCGCCATCTGCCACGGTCTCCTCCAGGCAGCGATCCGACGAGCCCGCTGAGCGGGTCCCGATGGGCTCTACCGGTCCGCAGACGAGCGGAGCGAGAGCGTACAGGCGGCCATGACGACCCCGCCGAGCTTGTCCTGGTGGCGTACCCGCCGCAGGCGAGCGGAGCGGGGGCGTTCAGACAGCCATGACGAACCCGCCGAGCGCGTTTCGATGGCGTACCGGCCCGCAGGTCAGCGGGGCGCGGGCGTACAGGCGGCCATGACGAATCCGCCGAGCGCGTTTCGGTGGCGTGTCTGCCACAGGTGATCGGAGCGGTGGCGCACAGGCGGCCATGACGAGCCCGTCGAGTTCGTTCTGGTGGCGTACCGGTCCGCAGGTCAGCGGGGCGCGGGCGTAGCCTTGCGGGCGTGATCGAACAGCTTCACTCCAAGAGCTTCGCGAGCGACAACCACGCCGGGGCGCACCCGGCCGTCCTCGCGGCCGTGGCCGCCGCCAACGCCGGCGACGCCCCCGCGTACGGCGACGACGACTGGACCGCCTCCCTGGCCGGGCAGGTGCGCTCCGAATTCGGCGAGCAGGCCACCAGCCTCGTCGTGCTGAACGGCACCGGGGCCAACATGCTGTCGCTGAGCATGATGCTGGGACGCCGGTACGAAGCGATCGTCTGCCCCGAGACCGCGCACATCGCCACCCACGAGACGGGGGCGAGCGAGCGGGTGCTCGGGGTGAAGCTCGTCACCGTCCCGACACGCGACGGGAAGCTGACTCCGGGGGACATCACCGCCCGGCTCGGCGGCCGGGGCAACATCAGCGAGGTCCAGCCGAGCGTGGTGTCCATCTCCCAGGTGACCGAGCTCGGCACCTGCTACACCACCGACGAGGTCGCGGCGATCGCCGCGACGGCTCACGACAACGGCATGCTGCTCCACATGGACGGCGCCCGCCTGGCCAACGCCGCCGCCCACCTCGGCTGTTCACTGCGGGCGCTCACCACCGACGCCGGGGTGGACGTCGTCAGCTTCGGCGCCAGCAAGAACGGCGCCCTCGTGGGCGAAGCCGTGATCGTCCTGCGTCCCCACCTCGCGGAGGCAGGGCCGTACCTGCGGCGGCAGACGCTCCAGCTCGCCTCCAAGATGCGCTTCGTCTCCGCCCAGGTCTCCGCGCTGCTGACCGAGGAGCTGTGGCGGCGCAACGCCGAGCACGCCAACGCGATGGCGCGCCGGTTGGCCGATGGTGTCGCCGGCCTCCCCGGCCTGGACATCACGTGGCCGGTCGAGTCCAACGCCGTCTTCGCCGCCCTGCCGACCGAGGCCATCGCCGAACTCCAGGCGCGATACCTGTTCCACGTGTGGGACGCCTCGCTCGGAATCGTGCGCTGGATGACGGCCTTCGACACCTCCGCCGAAGACGTCGACACCTTCGTGGCCGACATCCGGCAGACCCTCGAGTCCATGACCTCCTGATCCCTGTCCTCCTGACCCCCGTCCTCCCGTTCCACTCCCCTGCCGCCGCCCGTGCCGTTTCACGTGAAACATGGCCCAGCGGAGCGTGTGACGAGGCGACCCGCCACCGCAAATTTCCAGCTCCTCCCTCTCTCGCGTATCGGTGACTGATGAGTCCAGCGGGCGGGCGTGCTGGACGCCTGCCCGCTTCCCCTGGGGACTCCGTTATGGCCGGGTGCCGTGAGAGGGCGGGCGAAGTGGGGACCGCACGAAGATCCGCGCCGAGACGTACGTCGCCACCCCACTGGGCCGTTGACACCGAAGGGCCGACGGAGACGAAGCCACCGCAAACCGACTGAGCCGTCACCAGAGCATTTGATGGGTCCACCTCACCAGCCGGTGGCTGAGCCGGACATGGCTGCCCACCCTGTCGTATGTCACCGGCACCGGGTGATGGTGGGCGATCGTGCGGAGGGCCATGGCGTGGTCCATCTCGGCATGCGTGCGGGTTGGTGGACCGGCACGGCTGCCCACCAGGTCGACCCACCGACAATGAGTGACGACTGGGCGTGTGGAGCGCGGGCCGGCCGTCCACCACCGACATGGGGTGGCGACGGGGAGGTTGCACCGAAGTCCGCGCCTCACGTGAGTGCTGCAAGGACGGCTGCGAGGGCAGCCAGGCCCGAACGGAACGAACCCCACGCGGCGATCACTCGATTCGGCTGAGCCGTCGCCCACGGAGTCGCTAGACTCACTCCGCAAGCTGGCAGGTGGACCGACATTGGTACCCACCCGGTGTACGTCACCAACTTGGGGCGGTGGAGGATCGTGCGGAGAACCGTGGGTAGCACATCCCGGCAAGCGGCTTGGTGAGGAGCCAGCAGGCTGCGCCGGCCCTCCCACCTGCATGCCGGGGTGGGCCCATCCGAACTGCCGCTCGCGGCTCGGCCTGTGCGGCTGTACGCCGTTCCGCTTTGCCGTATCGCCGGCGCATGCCCGGTTGCCGCTCCCAAGCTTTGCAAGAGCGTCATTCCGTGTGCGGTGCTGGAGGATCCGGGTGGGCAGCCATGCCGGTCCACCCACCCTGCATGCCGGGGTGGGCCCATCCGAACTGCTGGTCGCGGCTCGGCCTGGGCGGTTGTACGCCGTCTGGCGCCGGGCTCGTCCGCTGCTGCAGGGTCCGGCGGGATCATGGGATATGCCCGGCCGCCTTGTCCCCTACCGGCAGCCGTCTCGCGGGCTGGCGACCGGGGTGGACAGCCACGTCCGTCCGATCAGCTGCATGTTTGGGGCGGGCCTATCCGGCGCCGATGACGGCTGGACTCGATCACCTGTCGCGTCGTCCGTCTCAGGCTCACCCACGGCTTCCCAAGCCGGCCGGATCACCGGTGCAACGGTCGGCCACCGCTCCGTACCCATCCCCTACCGCCGGATGGTGATGAGAGATCGGATGGGCGCCATGCCGGTCCACCTACCCGCTTGCCGAGTGAGTGGGGCCGGTCGCTCCTGCGGGCGCGGAGCGGTTCCTGACTTGATAAACCCTCAGCAGGGACAAGTGGATGGAGCAGGGGACGTCGGCTAGGTAGAGGTCCTGGTCGGCCGCAGGGCGGGCACCATCGGCGCCGAGCCAACCAGAGTCGCACCGCATCGGCGCCGACGGGCGAGTTCGCGGGGCCATATCACCGCGAACGTTCCGCGTCAGAGGTGTCCGACACCCATCGTCCCCACGGCCGACGAGGATGGGAATCCCACCCGGACGATACACGGTTTCACGTGAAACACCGGTCGGACACGGATAGGCACTGAACGAGGAACGCGTGAGCCAGGCGAAGAGATCCCGCCGTTTCACGTGAAACCACGCCCACCGAAATAGACTGCGCCTCCTGGCGGTATCCAGGAGGCCAGGCAGGATCATCGAGCCGGTTCGGGATGCACGGTCATGGTGGGAGCCAAGCGCGGGACGGGTTACCCCAGAAGGGTCAGTCTTCGGCGGCGTGGATGGCGGTGGCGGCTTCCGGGACCATGGCGCCGATGATGCGTTCAAGGTCGTCCATGGTGGCGAACTCGACGACGATGCGCCCCTTGTGTCGGCCGAGGTCGACCTTGACGCGGGTCTCGAAGTGGTCGGAGAGCCGGTGGGCGAGGTTGGTGAGGACGGGCTCGGGGGCGTCCTTGACACGGCGGGCACGGGGAGCGGGAGCGGCGGTCGCCTCCCCCATCGAGACGATCTCCTCCACGGTGCGCACGGAGAGCCCTTCGGCGACGATGCGGCCGGCCAGGTGCTCCTGCGCCGCCGGATCGCTGAGGGTGAGCAGCGCCCGCGCGTGCCCCGCGCTGATCGTCCCGGCGGCCACCCGCTTCTGGACGTTGGCGGGCAGGTTCATCAGGCGCAGGGTGTTGGTGATGTGCGATCGAGAGCGCCCGACCCGCTGTGCGAGCTGCTCGTGGGTGGCGCCAAAGTCGTCCAGCAACTGGCGGTACGCGGCGGCCTCCTCCAGCGCGTTGAGCTGCTCCCGCTGGAGGTTCTCGATGAGCGCCTCGCGGAGCATCTCGTCGTCCTGGGTGCTCCGGACGATCGCCGGGATCTCCGTCATCCCCAGCAGCTTGGAGGCGCGCCATCGTCGCTCGCCCATGATGAGCTCGTAGCGATCGTCATCCGCCGCGCGCACCACGATGGGCTGGAGCAGCCCGACCTCGCCGATGGAGTCGGCCAGCTCGCGCAGAGCATCGTCGTCGAAGATGTCCCTGGGCTGCCGGGCGTTCGGGATGATCGACTTGACCGGGATCTCCAGGAAGTACGCGCCCGCGACTGGCTTCGGCCCGTCATCGGCCGGTCGGGGCTCCGCCGGCGCCGCCGTCGGCCGGCTCGGCGCCTCGACGATCGGCCCGGTGGGGATCAGGGCCCCGAGTCCCTTCCCCAGTCCACCACGCTTCTGCTGAGCCACGAATCCTCCTCGCCCAACGCCACGCCCGCGCGGAGACGGTCACCACCGGCACCGCCTCTGTCGCCGCGTATTCCACTCGATCTCGGCCGAACCACCGGAACCCGGCGCAGGACACTCCACAGGAGGGTACCGCTGCCGGACGGGGTCAGCTTCCCGCTAGCGCCGCAGCGCGGAAGGCGATCTCCCGCGCCGCTTCCATGTACGCCATGGCACCGCTGGAGCCGGCGTCGTAGGTGAGCACGGACTGGCCGTAGCTGGGCGCCTCGGACACCCGGACGCTCCGGGGGATGACCGTGTTGAGCACCGTGTCCCCGAAATGGGACCGCACCTCGTCGGCCACCTGGGATGCCAGCCGCGTACGGCCGTCGTACATCGTGAGCAGGATGGTGGAGACCTTGAGCTTCTGGTTCAGGTGCACCCGGACGAGTTCGACGTTCTGCAGCAGCTGGCTGACGCCTTCCAGCGCGTAGTACTCACACTGGATGGGGATCATGACCTCCTCGGCGGCCACCATGGCGTTCACGGTGAGCAGGCCGAGGGACGGCGGGCAGTCGATGAAGATGTAGTCCAGGTCGACGGCGTCGAACGCCTCCAGCGCGCGCTTGAGCCGCGCCTCCCGGGCGACCAGCGAGACCAGCTCGATCTCGGCGCCGGCCAGGCCGATGGTGGCCGGCGCGCAGTACAGGTTGGGCATGTCGGGCACCGGACTGACGATCTCGGCCAGCGGCAGATCCTCGACCAGCACCTGGTAGACCGACGGAATGTCGCCGCGGTGCTCGACGGACAGCGCGGTGGAGGCGTTGCCCTGGGGGTCGAGGTCGACGACGAGCACGCGCTGGCCGTGCATCGACAGCCCGGCCGCCAGGTTGACGGCGGTCGTGGTCTTACCGACGCCGCCCTTCTGGTTGGCGATGGTGATGATCCGCGGCTTCGGGGGTCGGGGCCAGTCGCCCTCCTGCAAGGAGGACGAGTAGCCGATCGAAGCGGCGGCCACGGGAGCGGATGGTGCTGTTTCACGTGAAACCACTGAGCTGAGCGCCTCTCGGACCAGCGGCGAATCGCCGGGGTTAAGGGGGGGCTGAGACACGGTCGTCGTCCTTTCAACCGGCATGGCGGCATCAGGGGAAGTCGGCCAGCCGAGCCCCGTGGGCCTTCCGCCCGTGGCGGAGACATGACCAGCGGGCCATCCAAGGCCGCCTGCCGTATCCGGCATAACCGTCACCTCTTCCGTCGGCGCCGCGCACCCTGTGCACTTCGTGCTGGCGAGCGTCCGGCGACCACCCGGACAAGAGTCGCGGGCGGATCGACCTTACCGCGCCCGACTGTGACAAGCTCGGCGGAATGCACGCCATAGGCCTGCAATTGCTGTGCCGCGGCGTCGAGTTCCTCGGCGGCCCGCTCCCCCTTCATCGCCAGGAGCTGTCCACCCTCGCGCAGCAGGGGCAGCGACCAGGCGAGCAGGCGGTCGAGCGGCGCGACGGCGCGGGCGGAGGCCACGTCGAAGTCCCGCTTGCCCGCGAGTTCCTCGGCACGCCCGCGCACTACTTCCACATTGTCCAGCTTCAGCCCCTCCACGCACTCCTCCAGGAACGTCGTCCTGCGCAGGAGCGGTTCCAGGAGCGTCACCGTCACGTCGGGACGCACGATCGCCAGCACGATGCCGGGCAGCCCGGCGCCGGAGCCGATGTCGACCAGGCGGGCGTCCTCGGGCACGGCCTCGGCCACCACGGCGCAGTTGAGCAGGTGCCGGTCCCAGATGCGCGGGACCTCTCTGGGGCCGAGCAGCCCTCGCACGACGCCGGGGCCGGCCAGCATCTCCGCGAACGCCCGGGCCCGGGGCCACGCTTCACCGGTGAAGACCGCGCGCGCAGCATCGGGCGCGTCGGGCAGTTCTTCGCTTTCCGCCATCACTCACTCAACTAGAACGGTCACCATATCTTCGCGTAAGGGTAGCCCTCCCCGCCGTCCCCGACGGCTCGACGCGTCCGATCGGCGGGTTCGCGGGCCCGATCGGCGGAGCCGGACAGGACGGGGAAAAGCTCCGGGCGGCCGCGGTACAAGTTCGCGTATGGATTCGGCAGGCGGGGCGGGCGGGGGAGCGGCGCGACCGCCGCCGGCGATACAACTTGAGCGACGCATCGGGTTGCCCGGCTCCTGCGGGCAAGCGGGGTCCGGACAGCCCAAGGGCCGCCGATCCGCAAGATCGGCGGCCCTCTTCCAGGATGCCCCGGTCGTTCCGCTGCGCCCGCTCAGGCGCGGGCGCCCTCCGCCGTCAGGCGGGCAGGACGACGACGTAGCGCTCGGGCTCCTCGCCCTCGGACTCGCTGCGCAGGCCGGCCGCGGCGACGGCGTCGTGCACGATCTTGCGCTCGAAAGGCGTCATCGGCTGCAGGGACTTGGCCTCGCCGGAGCGCTTGACGTCCTCGGCGGCCTTGGCGCCCAGCTTGGTCAGCTCGGCGCGCTTGCCCTGCCGATAGCCGGCGACGTCGAGCATCAGGCGCGAGCGCTCGCCCGTGCGGCGGTGCACCGCGAGACGGGTGAGCTCCTGCAGCGCTTCCAGCACCTCGCCGTTGGCGCCGACCAGGTCGTTGCCCTTGATGTCAACGATCGACACGAGGGCACGGTCGCCTTCGACGTCCATGTCGATGTCGCCGTCGAGGTCGGCGATGTCCAGCAGACCTTCGAGGTAGTCGGCCGCGATCTCGCCCTCCTGCTCGAGGGCGGCGATGTCGGGCGCGGCCTTCGGGGCCTGCTCCTCGTTGACTTCGGTCACGTCCGGACTCTCCTTCAACACAACCGGCTACGGCTTCTTGCTACCTGTGCGCTTGCTGCGCGGCTGCCGCGTGGGCTGCTGGCGAATGACCTTCTGTTCGGGAGCGGGCGGCGGCGCGTCGGCGGGCTCCTTGGCGTCGGCCTTCCCTGGAAGGATCTTACTCAACAGGCCCGGCTTGGGCTCGGGTGTCACCATGTTGCCCTTGGCGTCCACCACCGGCATCGGGTGCCGGCTGTAGAACCAGTGTTGCTGACCGAGCGTCCACAGGTTGGTGGTGACCCAGTAAAGGATAAGGCCGAGAGCGAAGTTGAGGCTGAAGATCGCGAACAGCGGCGAGATGTACATCAGGATCTTCTGCTGCTGCGCCATGGGGTTGTCGGGCATCTGCGCCATGGACCGCGTGACGCTCTGCCGCACCGTGAGGAAGGTCGTGGTGGAGCTGATCGCGACGAAGATGCCCAGAATGATCTTCGTGATGATCGGGTCGGCGCCCAGGGCGTGGATCTCCGCGCCGCTGGTGAAGAAGGTCGCCGGGATGGGCGCGCCGAAGATGTGGGCCGATCGGGCGGAGTCGACCATCTGCTGCGACATGCCGTGGGCGGCCTTGTCCTCCGCGATCGACCGCAGCACGGTGAACACCGAGATGAAGATCGGGAACTGGGCCACCACGGGCAGGCAGCCGCCCAGCGGGTTGGCGCCGCCCTCCTGGTAGACCTTCATGACCTCCTGGTTCATGCGCTGCTTGTCGTTCTTGTACCGCTTGCGCAGCTCTTGCACCTTGGGGGCGAGTTCCTGCATCTTCTTCGACGAGCGCATCTGCTTGAGGAAGAGCGGGAAGATCAGCAGACGCATCAGCACGGTGAGCGTGATGATGGTCAGTGCCCAGTTCAGCCCGTTGTCGGGGGGAATGATGACGCTGTACGCCGCGTGAATCCACGCGATCACCGTCGCTACGGCGGTGTACAGCGGTTCCAGGAATGTCAGCTCCACCGAGCTAGCTCCCTTGCGTTTCGTCGTGGGACCGGACCGGGCGCGGGGGCACCGGGTCGTAACCTCCCGGGTGGAAGGGGTGGCAACGCCCGATTCGCCTGGCGGTCAGCCACAGCCCGCGCAACGCGCCGTGTACGGCGATCGCCTCGAGGCCATAGGCACTGCAGGACGGTTCGAAGCGGCATCGCGGCCCAAGGAGGGGGCTTATGAAGGCTCGATAGAACCGGATCGGGGCGATGAGGACACGGGCGCCCGCCGAGATCGCGGGAGGACGTCCCGCGTCCACGGTCGCGGTCGGCGCGGGGATCGCCTGCACGCCCGCGTCCCGCTCTCTCGCCTCTGGATCTCCGTTGGTCATGCCTGTCCATCCGTCGCGACCGGGCGATCGGACCGTCGCCCCGACGCCCGCCGTCCGATCAACCGGTCCAGCGCGACGTCGAGCTCGGCGGCGAGGTGCTCACTTCGCGCGGACGCCGCCTGTGGATTGGCGCGTACAACAAGCAGGCTACCTCGCGGCAGCGTGTGCAGGCGGTCGCGCATCAGGTGCCTCAGCCGGCGCTTGACCTGGTTGCGGACCACCGCGCCACCGACGGCCTTGCTGACCACGAAGCCGACCAGGGGAGGATCGCGGGGGTCGCCCCGGTCGCTGAAGTGGGCGACCAGGGTGGGGCGCCCGGCGCGCCTGCCCTTCCGGATGGCGCTCGCGAACTCCTCGCCCCGGCGCATTCGGGAAGCGGACGGCAACACGGATGGACCTGCTCTCAGACCGACAAGTGCCCGGGCACGGCTATCGCCCGCCGGTCAGTTCCGACGGGCGAGACGAGCACGCACCGGGCGCTCCGCGCTGTCAGGCGGACAGCTCCGCGCGGCCCTTGCGACGGCGGGCGGCGAGGATGGCGCGACCGGCCCGCGTGCGCATGCGCAGCCGGAAGCCGTGGGTCTTCGCGCGGCGACGGTTGTTCGGCTGGAAAGTACGCTTGCTCACGAGTGGGCTCCAGGCTTGAGTTCACCCGCACACGGTGCGAGCGATTGACACACAGGGCTTGGGCTTGCCGAATGCGTGGGCACGCCAAAGTGCCGTCGCGCGACAAGCCGACCGTCGTACGTTACGGGCCCGGGAGCCCGGAGGTCAAACCGGAACGGCGCGCGCGTGTCTCACGAAGCGGACGGCCGGCCCGGCCGGAGGACCCCGCGCCGGAGGACCCGTCCCAGGTTATCCACTATTCCACAGGGCGGATTTCCACCGCCGCCGCGTCATCCACAGTATGTGCACCATCTCGCCCCCAGCCTGCCACTAGGCTGTGGACAACGTCTTGAACAGGGATGTGCACAACGCTACTGTCGGCCCTCCGGACCTTCCCTCCAACTCACCGATGTGCGCGGAAGCGCACCTGGAAGGTTGTGGACCACGAGTGACCCCTGTGGACACTCTGTGGACTGCATGTGGACCCGTTGTGGACCACCGGAGGCAGCCTGCGGACAACGCTGTGGGGACAGCCGCGAGGCCCGGCGCCGACGGAGCGTGCTCCGGCAGGCGTCCATGTGGAAAACAGATCGCGGCGAGCGTGCGGGGGCCGCGTTAGGGAGGAGGGGCCGGACAATGGATGGCGTCGACCTCGGCCCATTGTGGGCCCGGGCGCTGGAGAGCTTCGCCGAGGGCAGCGTTCCGCCCCAGCAGCGCGCGTGGCTGAACATGACCCGGCCGTTCGGGCTCGTGAACGACACGATCATCCTCGCCGCCCCCAACGACTTCGCCAAGGACGTCCTTGAGACCAAGCTGCGGCCGCTGATCGCGCAGGCGCTCTCACAGGAGTTCGGCCGGCCGATGCGGGTGGCCGTCATGGTCGACCCCGTGGCCGTCGCCGGCGACCCGCAGGGCCCCGGGCCCGAGGGATATCCCCAGGCTCCCTCGCCGGGTTATCCCCATGGTGGACAACCTCAGCAGGGGTACGGACAGCCTGGCAGGCCGGGTTCCATGGGCCAGCAGTCCTTCCCCGACCAGGGTTCGTCCACCGACTATCCACAGGGCCGGCCACAGGCGCAGCCGTACTCCTATCCCTATGGGGGACACTCCGACGAGCCTTACGGAGGCGGCCCGGTGGGGTCGTCCCAGGCTTACCGCCAGGACGGCTACCAGGGTCCGGCCGAGGGCTTCCCCGGCCGGCCGGCCCAGCCCGGGCAGCCGGGCCAGGAAAAGGGGCATCCCTCCCAGCAGCAGGAGGCCCCCGCCTCCCAGCCGTATCCTCGCGGCGACGGGGCGCAGCCCTTCCAGCACGGCGAGCCCGGGCAGTCCTACCCCGGCGCCGACGGCCAGCAGGCGTTCCCGCGCGGCGAGTCGCCCCAGCCCTACACCTCGCACAACGACGGCCAGCAGCCTTACCCGCAGGGCGAGGCCGCACAGCCCTACCCGCGCGGCGACGGCGCGCAGCCGTTCCCCCGGGGCGAGGGCAACCAGCCGTTCCCGCGCGCGGAGGGCGCGCAGCCGTACTCCCGCGGCGAGTCGCCGCAGGCGTATCCCCAGCAGGGCGACGCGTCGCGTCCTTATCCTCCGCATTCTCCACAGGCGGGCGGCTACGGTGGACAACCTCCGTTCGCGGGCGGCTCCGACAGCCGGCCGCCCCGCCCGCGCCAGGAGCCCGAGGCCTATGACCGCCCTGTGCAGAACCGCTGGGACGGCCGGGGCGGCAAGCCGGGGGAGCCGGGCCGGCTGAACCCGAAGTACACCTTCGAGACCTTCGTCATCGGCGCGTCCAACCGCTTCGCGCACGCGGCCGCCGTCGCGGTCGCCGAGGCCCCGGCCAAGGCGTACAACCCGCTGTTCATCTACGGCGACTCCGGCCTCGGCAAGACCCACCTGCTGCACGCCATCGGCCACTACGCGCAGCGGCTGTACGACGGGGCGCGGGTGCGGTACGTGAGCTCGGAGGAGTTCACCAACGACTTCATCAACTCCATCCGCGACCACAAGGCCGACGGATTCCGGGCGCGTTACCGGGCTGTGGACATCCTGCTCGTGGACGACATCCAGTTCCTGGAGGGCAAGGAGCAGACGCAGGAGGAGTTCTTCCACACCTTCAACACCCTGCACAACGCCAACAAGCAGATCGTCATCTCCAGCGACCGGGCGCCCAAGCAGCTGGTGACGCTGGAGGACCGGCTCCGCAACCGCTTCGAGTGGGGCCTGATCACCGACGTCCAGCCTCCGGAGCTGGAGACGCGCATCGCCATCCTCCGCAAGAAGGCGATACAGGAGGGGCTCGCGGCCCCCGGCGACGTGCTCGAGTACATCGCCAGCAAGATCTCCACCAACATCCGCGAGCTGGAAGGCGCGCTCATCCGGGTGACGGCGTTCGCCAGCCTCAACCGGCAGTCCGTCGACCTGCAGCTCGCCGAGGTCGTGCTCAAGGACCTCATCACCGAGGACTCCAGCACCGAGATCACCATCGCGACGATCATGGCGCAGACGGCGGCCTACTTCGGGCTGTCGATCGACGACCTGTGCGGGAGCTCGCGCTCGCGCGTGCTGGTGACCGCCCGGCAGATCGCCATGTACCTCGCACGCGAGCTCACCGACCTGTCGCTGCCCAAGATCGGCCAGCAGTTCGGCGGCCGTGACCACACGACGGTCATGCACGCCGAACGCAAGATCCGGTCGCTGATGGCCGAGCGGCGGTCGATGTACAACCAGGTCACAGAGCTCACAAACCGCATCAAGCAGAATTCACGCAACGCGTGATGATCCACAGCCTGTGGATATCTCTGTGGATCAGCGCAAGGTGTCATTGAATGGCCGGAATGCCCGCTCTCGACGGCGAACAAGCAAGCGTCCGGTCGGGAAACTCGAATTCAGAGCCTGGGGACAACCTGGGGAAGACCTGGGGACTACTCGTGGACGAGCTGGGGACGCCCTGTGGGCGGAGCTCGAAGGCAGGTCCGAGAAGGTCTCTTACCCCGTGGATAACCGGTGGAAACCTCGTGGATGACCGGTGGATGAAGACCCCGGAAACTGGGGACGGCCTGTGTGCAACCTGCGGTCATCCCCAGGCCGGGCGTGACAATGCACCGCCCACCCACAGGCGCGGTGGACAAAAAAGCGGCCCTGAGCTGGGAGGACACCCATCTTCCACAGTATCCACGGCCCCTAAGGTGATTACCTGTATCTCTCTCTACTAAGAACTCAAGACCCATAGAAGGGTTCTCGCGGTCCTCCCGTGCGGGAGGGTGAACACTTGCATCAACGGCACGGAGCGCTCGAGCCGGGATCAAGACCGCGATCAAGACACAGCCGAGAACGACAGGAGGCGGTTCGACGTGATGTTCCGTGTCGACCGAGACGTACTCGCAGAGGCGGTCGCGTGGACCGCCCGAAGCCTTCCCGCCCGGCCCTCGGTGCCGGTGCTGGCGGGCATGAGGCTGGAGGTCACCGAGGAGCAGCAGCTCAAGCTCTCCGGCTTCGATTACGAAGTCTCCGCCGAGGTGACCCTCGAGCTGCAGACCGGCGACCCCGGCCTGGTGCTCGTCTCCGGCCGCCTGCTCGCCGAGATCACCCGCGCGCTTCCCTCACAGCCTGTGGACTTCGTGGTGGAGGGCGCCAAGGCGGTCGTCACCTGTGGAAGCGCCCGCTTCACCCTGCTGACGATGCCCGCCGAGGACTACCCCTCGCTCCCGGCGATGCCGCCGGCGGCCGGGCGGGTCGGCAGCGACATCTTCTCCTCGGCCGTCGCCCAGGTCGCCGTGGCGGCCGGCAAGGACGACACGCTGCCCATGCTCACCGGCGTGCGCATGGAGATCGAGGGCGACACCGTGACCCTCGCGGCGACCGACCGCTACCGCCTGGCCGTCCGCGAGCTGAAGTGGCAGCCCGACCAGCCCGACTTCTCGGCCATCGCGATGATCCCGGGCAGGACGCTCGCCGACACCGCCAAGTCGCTGACCACGGGCGCCGAGGTCGAGATCGCCCTCAGCTCCTCCGGCGGCACCGGCGAGGGCATGATCGGCTTCTCCAGCGCCGGCCGGCGCACCACGACCCGGCTCCTGGACCCGGAGTTCCCGAAGTACCGCTCCCTGCTGCCGACGGAGTTCTCCGCCCACGCCGACCTCGCCACCTCCGCGTTCGTCGAGGCGGTCAAGCGCGTCGCGCTGGTCGCCGAGCGCAACACCCCGGTGCGTCTGGCCTTCCACGGCGGCGAGGTCGTGCTGGAGGCCGGCAGCGGCGACGAGGCCCAGGCGGTCGAGGTGCTCCCGGTCGACTTCGACGGCGACGAGATCAACATCGCCTTCAACCACCAGTTCCTGCTCGAGGGCCTGGGCGCGATCGACTCCGACGTGGCGCGGCTGCAGTTCACGACCTCCACCAAGCCCGCCATCCTCACTGGTGGCAAGCCTGTGGACGACGGTGCCACCCCCGACTACAGGTACCTCATCATGCCCATCAGACTGTCCAGTTAGGATCCCCCTGGTCCACATCGAATGGACGGGGCGGGGCAGGGTACGGCGCGTGGGACACGTCGTCGATGACGGAGATCTTGGCAAGGGGTGGCTGCGATGCAGATCGGCATGATCGGGCTGGGCAAGATGGGCGGCAACATGGCCGAGCGGCTGCGCCGCGCCGGGCATGACGTGGTCGGCTACGACCGCAACCCCGAGTCCAGCGACGTCGCAAGCCTCGACGAGCTCGTCCAGCGGCTGCAGGCGCCCCGCGTGGTGTGGGTCATGGTCCCGGCTGGCGCGCCGACCAGGGCCACGATCGACCAGCTCTGCGAGGCGCTGTCGCCGGGCGACATCGTGGTGGACGGGGGCAACTCCCACTACCTCGACGACAAGAAGCACGCCGACCAGCTCGGCACCCGCGACATCGGTTTCGTCGACGTGGGCGTCAGCGGCGGGGTGTGGGGCCTGCAGAACGGCTACGCCCTGATGGTCGGCGGCGACGCCGACGCCGTCGGCCGCCTCATGCCGATCTTCGAGTCGCTCAAGCCCGAGGGCGAGGACGGCTTCGTCCACGCCGGCACGGTGGGCGCCGGCCACTTCGCCAAGATGGTCCACAACGGCATCGAGTACGGCATCATGCAGGCGTTCGCCGAGGGCTGGGAGCTGCTGGAGGCCACCGACATCGTCACCGACGTGCCGGGCGCCTTCAAGAGCTGGCGCACCGGCACGGTGATCCGCTCCTGGCTGCTCGACCTCCTGGTGCGCGCCCTGGACCAGGATCCCGACCTGTCGGAGCTCAAGGGCTACGCCGAGGACTCCGGGGAGGGCCGCTGGACGGTCCAGGCCGCCGTCGACCACGCCGTGCCGCTCCCGGCCATCACGGCGGCCCTGTACGCGCGCTTCTCCTCGCGCCAGGAGGACTCCCCGGCCATGAAGATGGTCGCGGCCCTGCGCAACCAGTTCGGCGGCCACGCGGTGGCCTCCGTCGAAGGCCAGCACACCAAGGGCGCCGACGCCCCCGGCGCGGACGTCACCCCCCCGATCGACTGAGTCGTTCGGCCTCGCTCCGCTCGGCGGGCTCGGGGCGCCTTTGAGGCGGCGCTGAGGGGGCGTGCGGTGCCGTCGTGGTGGTGGCGCTGTGAACGGTGTCGGAGGTTGTACTGATGTTGTCGTAGGGGCCCAGTAACCTTCGTGGGGTGCATGTCGCCCACCTGTCGCTGACCGACTTCCGGTCCTACTCCTCCGTGGAGCTGGCCCTGGAGCCGGGGGTGACGGCGTTCGTCGGCCCGAACGGCCAGGGCAAGACCAACCTCGTCGAGGCCCTGGGGTACGTCGCGACACTCGGCAGCTTCCGGGTGGCGACCGACGCGCCGCTGGTCCGTCAGGGCGCCACCCGGGCGATCGTCCGTGCCGTGGTGGTCCGCGACGACCGGCGCGCCCTGGTCGAGCTGGAGATCAACCCAGGCCGGGCCAACCGCGCCCGCCTCAACCGCGCCCCGGTCGCGCGGCCGCGCGAGATCCTCGGCCTGCTGCGCACGGTCCTGTTCGCCCCCGAAGACCTCGCGCTGGTGAAGGGCGACCCGGCCGACCGGCGCAGGTTCCTGGACGACCTGCTGGTCTCCCGGGCGCCCCGCTTCGCCGGGGTGCGGGCCGACTACGAGCGGGTGCTGAAGCAGCGGGGCGCCCTGCTCCGCAGCGCCATGCAGGCGCGTCCGGGCCGCAGGCAGAGCTCGCGCCGGCAGGAGGCCGAGGCGGGGTTCGCGGCGGCCGGCGCCGGGGACGCGCTCGGCACGCTGGAGGTCTGGGACGCCCACCTCGCCCGCCACGGCGCCGAGCTGCTCGCCGCCCGCCTCCAGCTCGTGGCGGCGCTGCGCCCGCTGGTGGCCAAGGCCTACGCGCTGCTCGCCCCGTCGTCCGCCCCCGCCGGCATGGAGTACCGCCACACGTTGTCCACAGCGGTGGACGGCCTGCCGCCGTCTCCGCCCGGCGAGGGCCACACGGCCCCAGGGCCGTCCACAGCGCCCGAAGCGGCACTCCCAGGCACCCCAGGCACTCTGGGCGCTCCGGGCCCGGAGGAGGCCCTGCCGGACCGTTCCGCCTTGGAAGAGGCGCTGCGGGCGAGTCTGCTCGCGGTCAGGCAGGCCGAACTCGAACGCGGCGTCACCCTCGTCGGCCCGCACCGCGACGACCTGCTGCTGCGGCTGGGCGACCTGCCCGCGCGCGGCTACGCCAGCCACGGCGAGTCCTGGTCGTTCGCGCTGGCGCTGCGCCTGGCCGCCTACGACCTGCTCAGGGCCGAGGGCGGCGACCCTGTGCTGATCCTCGATGACGTCTTCGCCGAGTTGGACGCGCGCAGGCGGCGCAGCCTGGCCGAGATCGTCGCCTCCGCCGAGCAGGTCCTGATCACCGCGGCGGTGCCCGAGGACGTCCCCGCACAGCTGTCCGGCGCCCGGTTCGACGTCGCGGAAGGGAGCGTCGCCCGTGTCAGGTGAGACCTCCGGAGTCCAGTCGCCCGACATCGTCGCGGCACGCGGCGCGGCGCTCGCGCGCGAGAAGCTCGCCCAGGCCAAGGCCGACGCCGCCAAGCGCGGGCAGCTTCCCCGGCGCGAGCCCCGCCGCCGCTCGGCCGCCCGCCGGGACGCCGGCGATCCGCAGCTCTTCGGCCGTGCCATCCGCGATCTGCTGGCCGACCGGGGGTGGGAGGAGCCGCTCGCGGTCGGCGGGGTGTTCGGGCGCTGGCACGAGATCGTCGGGCCCGATCTCGCCGCGCACACCAAACCGGAGACCTTCTCCGAGGGCGAGGTGCTGGTCGTCGCCGACTCCACCGCCTGGGCCACGCAGGTGCGGCTGCTCGCTTCCACCCTGGTCAGACGGCTGAACGAGGAGCTCGGCGACGGCACCGTCCAGCGGGTGAAGGTCCGCGGGCCGCAGAACGGCCCGAGGCCCTCGGGCGGGCTGCGCGTTACCGGCAGCAGGGGCCCCCGTGACACGTATGGTTGACAAAGGGCTCACAGCGTCGCCCGACCGGCGACGGAGGAGGCCCTTCCCCGGGGAAACCGATCAGAATCACGGTGGCGGCGGTGACCCCCCTCCCCCGTGGGGGGATGCTCAGTAAGGCATCCAACGCCCGACAGGCCACCACAGCGGCCGTCAATGCCACCTGATGCGCTTCTGACCGGTAGAATGAACTCGGATTCCGGACACGTCCGCATGCGAGTCACCCCCGGCCGCGCGCCGATCTCCCACGGGTGGTCGCATCGAGGCACTCACGACGGTGACGGGCACGGCAGGAGCAGCCGCATCACGGCCTCTCCTGTCGCGTGTCCGCGGCAGGAGGATTTGGCACTTGTCCTACGACGCTAGCTCAATCACCGTTCTCGAAGGGCTTGAGGCGGTTCGTAAGCGCCCTGGCATGTACATCGGCTCGACCGGAGAGCGTGGTCTCCACCACCTGGTCCAGGAGGTTGTGGACAACTCCGTCGACGAGGCACTCGCCGGCTACGCCGACCACATCGAGATCACTCTCCTCGCGGACAACGGCGTCCGGGTAGTGGACAACGGCCGCGGCATCCCGGTGGGAATCGTCCCCGGCGAGCAGCGGCCCGCCGTCGAGGTCGTCCTCACCGTCCTGCACGCGGGCGGCAAGTTCGACAGCAAGTCCTACGCCGTCTCCGGCGGCCTGCACGGCGTCGGCGTGTCGGTGGTCAACGCCCTCTCCACCCGCCTGGAGGTGGAGATCAAGACGGAGGGCCACTACTGGCGGCAGTCGTACGTCGAGAGCAAGCCCACCGGTCCCCTGGTCAAGGGCGAGCCCACCGAGGAGACCGGTACCTCGATCACCTTCTGGGCCGACGACACCATCTTCGAGACCACCACGTGGAACTTCGAGACCCTGTCGCGCCGCTTCCAGGAGATGGCCTTCCTGAACAAGGGCCTGACGATCGTCATCCGCGACGAGCGGCCCGACCACGTGAACGGCGAGCCTCATGTGGTGACCTACCACTACGAGGGCGGTCTGTCCGACTTCGTCAAGCACATCAACTCCAAGAAGGAGCCGGTCCACAACTCGGTCATCGACTTCGAGTCCGAGGGCGAGGGCATCTCCGTCGAGATCGCCATGCAGTGGAACGGGTCCTACAGCGAGTCGGTCTACACCTTCGCCAACACCATCAACACCGCCGAGGGCGGCACCCATGAGGAAGGCTTCCGCGCGGCGCTGACGACTATCGTCAACCGCTACGCCCGCGAGCAGAAGTTTCTCAAGGAGGGCAAGGACGACAACCTCACCGGTGACGACATCCGTGAGGGCCTCACGGCGATCATCTCGGTGAAGCTCGCCGACCCGCAGTTCGAGGGCCAGACCAAGACCAAGCTCGGCAACACCGAGGCCAAGTCGTTCGTGCAGAAGGCCTGCAACGACTCCCTGCGCGACTGGTTCGAGCGCAACCCGGGCGAGGCCAAGGAGATCATCAACAAGTCGCTGCAGGCGTCCCGCGCCCGCATCGCGGCCCGCCAGGCCCGCGACCTCACCCGGCGCAAGTCGCTGCTGGAGGCCGGTTCGGGGCTGCCGGGCAAGCTCGCCGACTGCCAGTGGACCGAGCCCGAGAAGTGCGAGCTGTACATCGTCGAGGGCGACTCCGCGGGCGGCTCCGCCAAGGGCGGCCGCGACCCGAAGTTCCAGGCCATCCTGCCCATCCGCGGCAAGATCCTGAACGTCGAGAAGGCCCGCATCGACCGCGTGCTCAAGAACAACGAGGTGCAGGCGCTGATCACCGCGCTCGGCACCGGCGTGCACGCCGAGTTCGACATCGCCAAGCTCCGCTACCACAAGCTCATCCTGATGGCGGACGCCGACGTCGACGGTCAGCACATCACCACCCTGCTGCTGACGCTGCTGTTCCGCTTCATGAGGCCGCTCATCGAGGCCGGGCACGTCTACCTCTCCCAGCCCCCGCTCTACAAGATCAAGTGGGACCGGAAGGGTGAGGACGCCAGCTACGCCTACTCCGACCGCGAGCGCGACTCCATCATCGAGGCCGGCATCGCCAACGGCCGGCGCGACCCGCGCATGCACGACGGCGTTCAGCGCTTCAAGGGTCTGGGCGAGATGAACGCCGCCCAGCTCTGGGACACCACGATGAACCCGGCGACCCGGGTCCTCCTTCAGGTCACCCTCGACGACGCCGCCCAGGCCGATGAGATGTTCACCGTGCTGATGGGCGAGGACGTCGAGGCGCGCAGGTCGTTCATCATCAGGAACGCGAGGGATGTCCGGTTCCTTGACGTGTAACGGCTGCCGTACAGACTCATCTCCGAAAAGGACGTACCACCCGTGACGGAAGTCAACACCCCGCCTGGGCCGCCCGCCGACCGCATCGAACCGGTCGACATCCAGTCCGAGATGCAGCGCAGCTACATGGACTACGCGATGTCGGTCATCGTGTCCAGGGCGCTGCCGGACGTGCGGGACGGCCTCAAGCCGGTGCACCGGCGCGTGCTCTACGCCATGTACGACGGCGGATACCGGCCCGACCGCGGATACTTCAAGTGCTCCCGCGTCGTCGGCGACGTGATGGGCTCCTACCACCCGCACGGCGACGCCTCGATCTACGACACGGTCGTGCGGCTCGCGCAGCCGTGGGCGCTGCGGTACACGCTGGTCGACGGCCAGGGCAACTTCGGCTCTCCCGGCAACGACCCGGCCGCCGCCATGCGGTACACCGAGTGCCGTCTCGCGCCGATCGCCATGGAGATGCTCCGTGACATCGACAAGGAGACCGTCGACTTCCAGCCCAACTACGACGGCCGTTCGCAGGAGCCGATGGTCCTGCCGTCCAGGTTCCCCAATCTCCTGGTCAACGGCTCGGCCGGCATCGCGGTCGGCATGGCGACCAACATCCCGCCGCACAACCTGCGCGAGGTCGCCTCCGGCGTCCAGTGGTGCCTGGAGAACCCCGAGGCCTCCGAGGAGGAGCTGCTCGAGGCGCTCATCGCGCGCGTCAAGGGCCCCGACTTCCCCACCGGCGCGCTCATCGTCGGCCGGCGCGGCATCGACGACGCCTACCGCACCGGGCGCGGCTCGATCACCATGCGGGCCATCGTCGAGGTCGAGGAGGACCCCAAGGGCCGCCAGTGCCTGGTCGTCACCGAGCTGCCCTACCAGGTCAACCCGGACAACCTCGCGCTGACCATCGCCGAGCTGGTCAAGGACGGCAGGGTCAACGGCATCGCCGACGTGCGCGACGAGACCTCCTCGCGCACCGGCCAGCGCCTGGTGATCGTCCTTAAGCGCGACGCGGTCGCCAAGGTCGTGCTGAACAACCTCTACAAGCACACCCAGCTCCAGACGACCTTCGGCGCCAACATGCTGGCCCTGGTCGACGGCGTGCCGAGGACGCTGCGCATCGACCAGTTCGTCAAGCACTACGTCGAGCACCAGATCGAGGTCGTCGTCCGGCGCACGCGCTACCTGCTGCGCAAGGCCGAGGAGCGCGCCCACATCCTGCGCGGCCTGCTCAAGGCGATGGACCGCATGGACGAGGTCATCGCCCTGATCCGCCGCTCCCCCTCGGCGGCGCAGGCGTCCGGCGGCCTGATGGAGCTGCTGGAGATCGACGAGATCCAGGCCCAGGCCATCCTGGACATGCAGCTGCGCAAGCTGGCCGCCCTCGAACGCCAGCAGATCACCGACGAGTACAACGGGCTGATGACGCAGATCGCCGACTACCAGGAGATCCTGGCGTCGCCGAGCCGCCAGCGACAGATCGTCGGCGACGAGCTCGGCGAGATCGTCAACCGGTACGGCGACGAGCGCAAGACCGAGATCATCGCCTACGACGGCGACATGTCCATCGAGGACCTCATCGCCGAAGAGGACATGGTCGTCACGATCACCCGCGGCGGCTACGCCAAGCGCACCAAGACCGACCTCTACCGCGCCCAGAAGCGCGGCGGCAAGGGCGTGCGCGGCGCGCAGCTGCGCCAGGACGACATCGTCGAGCACTTCTTCGTCACCACCACGCACCACTGGCTGCTGTTCTTCACCAACAAGGGCCGCGTCTACCGCATCAAGGCCTACGAGCTGCCCGACGCCGGCCGCGACGCGCGCGGCCAGCACCTGGCGAACCTCCTGGCCATGCAGCCCGACGAGCACGTCATGGAGGTCCTGGACCTGCGCGACTACCAGGTCTCCCCGTACCTGGTGCTCGCCACCCGCAGCGGCCTGGTGAAGAAGACCCGCCTGTCGGAGTACGACTCCCCCAGGTCCGGCGGCCTGATCGCCATCAACCTCCGCGACGACGACGAGGTGATCGCGGCCCGGCTGGTCTCCGAGGAGGACGACCTGCTGCTGGTCTCGCGCGGCGCCAAGTCCATCCGCTTCACCGCCTCCGACGAGGCCCTGCGCCCCATGGGCCGGGCCACGAGCGGCGTCATCGGCATGCGCTTCCTCGACGGCGACGAACTGCTGGCCATGAACGTGGTCAGCGACGGCGCCGACGTGCTTATCGCCACCGTAGGTGGGTATGCGAAGCGGACACCCGCGGATCAATATCCTGTTCAAGGAAGAGGCGGGCAAGGTGTACTGACTGCGAAGATTGTGAGTGCCCGTGGCAAGCTGGTCGGAGCAGTCATGGTGAGCCCCGAGGACGAGGTGTTCGCGATCACCTCTGCCGGTGGGGTGATCCGGACCAGTGCGGGTGAGATCAAGCAGTCCGGCCGCCAGACCATGGGAGTGCGCCTGATGAACCTCTCAGAGGGAGACAGCGTGGTTGCCCTCGCCCGCAACGCCGAAGCGCTGGACTCCGAGGACAACGGGGGAGATGACGAGGAATGAGCCCTCAGGCCAACTCCGGTGGTTCCGGCGGGCCCGGTAAACCGACCGGCACCTCGGCGAACCGCAAACGCGCCACGCCAAAGGCCGCCCGTCCGGCGTCCTCGGTGAACTCCTCGACGCGCAATCAGGTGACGGAGAGCGTGAACACCTCGGAAAGTACGGGCAAGGTCCGTTCCCCGGCCGACCAGAGTGATGACAGGGTTGTCGTCGTGTCCAACGACGACGACGCGGCGGCTCCCGCCGCAGGTGGCGAGGGAGCGGACGCGACGCTGCACATCCGCTCCTCCTCGGTGCCCGACAACTCCTGGTCGCCCGCCGCCGACGGCCAGGGCGCCGGCCCCACCAGGCCCTCGCCCAAGCCGCAGGCGCCTCCGGCGCCCGGGCCGAACGCCGGTCCGAGCGCGCGTCCCGCGCCTGCGGCCACCCCGCGTCCCGCGCCCGCCGCCCCGCGCACCGGCTCGCCGGCCCCTGGCACACCGGGCTCCGGCCCGGGACGCCCCGGCTCGCCCGGTACCGCCCCTGGAGGTCCCGGTTCGTCGGGCGCCGTTCCCGGCGGTCCCGGAGCGCCCGGCTCTGGTCGTGGGGGCCCTGGTACGCCCGGCTCCGGCCCCGGGGCCCGTCCGGGCAACGCGGGCACCCGGCAGGGTTTCGGCGCCGTGTCGGCCCTGTCCACGCCCGACCCCATGACCAGCGCCCGTCCCGAGCCCCGCGACAAGCCGGCGGCCCCCAAGGCGCCCCGCAAGGCCCACCTGGTGCTGCGCAGGGTCGAGCCCTGGTCGGCGATGAAGTTCAGCTTCGTCGTCTCGCTGGTGTGCTTCGTGGTGCTCTTCGTGGCGGTCGCGGTCCTGTACGGGGTGCTGTCGGCGCTCGGCGTCTTCGACTCCATCGTCAACACCGTGACGCAGCTCACGGTGCCCGACGGCAAGACCAGCGCCGGCATCGACATCAAGTCCTGGTTCGAGCCGGTGCGCATCCTCGGCTACACCGCCCTGCTCGGCGCGGTGAACGTCGTCCTCATCACCGCCCTGTCCACGCTGGGGGCCGTCATCTACAACGTCGCCTCCGACCTGGTCGGCGGCGTCGAGGTGACCTTCAGCGAGGCCGAGTGACCCCACCCGTGGCCCGCGGCCGGGCACACGCCGTCGACGCCCCCGATCGCCCGCGGCTCCGCCAGCGCGGGCGATCACCGGCGGAATCCATGGCGCGGACGGGCCTCGGAGCACGGTAAGCTTTTCCCTGTCGGTGAGACCGTTCGCTTCCGCGCCACGGAGGCGATAGTCTTCTCTCCGCCAGCGGGGCTATAGCTCAGACGGTTAGAGCGCTTCCCTGATAAGGAAGAGGTCCCAGGTTCAAGTCCTGGTAGCCCCACCCAGATAGACCGCCCCGAACGGATCTCCGTCCGGGGCTTTTCACTGCGACCATCACCGCAACCGCGCCGGCGTCTCAGTCATCGTGATGGTGCTCGCAGTGCCTTGCCTCGTTGGCCGGCACGTTCAGCGTGGGGTTGCGGTCGAAGAACCCGTACGGCGTCAGCGAGAAACCGGCATGGTCCACCGGCATCACCGGCCAGTCCTCGGGCCGCGGGAAGTGGGTCACGCCGAAGGTGTGCCACAGCACGACGTCCTCGCCGTCCAGGGGCCGGTCACCCGCGACGTACGCGGGCAGGCCGTCGCCGCCCGGGTTCTGGTTGACGAACTCGCCGGCCGGGTACCGCTCGTCGGGCGCGTACCGGGTGATCCACAGATCCCGGGTGGTGAAGGCCGCCCGCGCGGCGATCGACGAGGACGGGTCCGCCAGCAGGGTGGGGTTCTGCTGGGCGCGCAGTACGTAGCCGGTCGGCCGGCCGAGCCGGTTGGTGCGCTCGGTGCTCACCACGTGCCAGGTGCGCCCGACCGAGGCGTCCGCGCTGCGCACCCCCTCGGCCTCGCTCGCGATGCGGGTGCGGGCGTAGCTGAAGGCGTTGCCGTACGGGTTCTCCGGCGAGACCGGCACCCGGACGGCGTCGACCTCGTCGACCGCGTTGCGCGGGCCGTCGACCATCATGTCGAGGCGAGCGCTGAACAGGTGCTGGTGGAACGGGGCGCCCAGGCCCGGGGCCACCTCGGCGGCGTAGGGCCACTCTCGCGGCCCGCGGTAGGCCGAGGTGAACAGAATGCCGGTGAGCTTGGCCTCGCACTCGATCCTGCCGTCCAGGTAGAGGTACCAGTAGAAGCCGTAGTCGTAGTTGCCGATCGTGGTGAAGAACGAGATCACCAGGCGGCGCTGGCGGCGGACCTCGGCCGAGTTCGGGGTGTAGATGTCGGTGTGCTTCCAGAGCGTGCCGTGGTCCTCCTCGTGCAGGCAGATCGCGTTGGGGATGCGCCGCACGTCGCCGGTCTCGTCGGCCAGGTCGACGTCGACGTAGTGGATCTCGCCGAGGCAGTCGCAGCCGAGGGTGAGTGAGTTCGCGAATCGGCCGAAGAGGTATTCGCCGGTGTCGAAGTAGTTCTGCCAGAACCGGACCGGCGCCGGATCCCCGTACGGCACCACCATCTCGGCGATGGAGGCGCGGTAGACGACGGGCCGGACCTCGCCGTCGTGGTCGGGGTCGGCGTAGGCGAGCCGGTGGAGCACCAGGCCCTCGCGGGCGTCGAACCCGAAGTGGAAGGACCAGTTCGCCCAGGTGATCCGGTCGCCCTCGACCTGGAACGAGGGCCCGTCGGGCTGGGTGATCTCGATGGGTCTCAAGGTCTCCAACGGCGCCGGGCGCCCTCGCGGGAGATGGAAGTCGCTCAGCTCCCGCGGCAGCGGGAGGACACCGATGTCGATGACCTCGGTCGCCTTCCTCTCGACGAGGTCGACGTAGGCGCTCAGCCCGTCCACCGGGTGCGCCCAGACGTGGCCGTCGGGGTCGGACACCGCGAAGCAGAGCACTCTGATGATGCGCCTGCCCTGCTCGCCGGGCAGGTCGAAGGAGCCCGCGGAGAGCGGCGCGCATCTCACCTGCTCCGGGGTCAGGCCGCGCTTGGTCAGCGCGTCCACCCAGGCCGGCTCCTGGGCGAGGATCCCGTCCACCGCCATGAACTCCTCGACCAGGATGGGCATCCCGCCGTGGGAGCCGTCGACGTCGGTGATCGCGGCCACCGCGCCGGCGGTGAGATCGACGGTCACGTCCCGGGCGTCGCCGGTCGCGGTGTCGAGCAGCAGCGCCCGCGCCCGGCGGTCGGGTCTCGGCCCGGTTCCGGCGTGGAACGCGAGCACCTCCTGCTTGTGCGGCTCGAGCAGGCCGACGTAGACGAAGCGGACGCTTTCGCCGGCCAGACCGGCCTCGCGTACCAGGACGGCGGTCCGCTCGATCTCGGCCGCGGTAAGGCTGGAAACCGGGGTGGTAGGAGTGGTCATGGGATCCTCTCTCGGGTGGGACCGCGTCGAATTCCGGATATGCCGTGCGAGTAATGGGTGGGCACGTTATGGGACGGGAGCACCGAGGCGTACGGCAGGAAGCACAGCCGGTGAAAGCAGAGAAGAGCGCGGCGCGATGACCGCGGTGCAGGTGGCCCGCGGGATGGTGTGCCGGAGGTCCTCGGCCTCGTCTCGGAAAATCTTCGTCGACTCGGAGCCGGCGCGGATGAACCGCAACGCCGGTGCGGGGGAGTCGTGACGGAATTCTCTCCCAGGAAAGCGCCGATAACGAGAGGCTCCGGCCGGCGATCAGCGGGGAGAGCGCCGTGCCGGCCAGGATTTCCAATGTGAGCAGGTGAATGGCTCCGGCTTGGGTGAGGTTTTGGCGTGCCCGGGGTTTCTTTGAGTCCGATATGTGGATTTCGTGCCGTGCTGATCGTGTTCTTGAACGCTATCGGCGCCGGTATCTTCGGGCTGCTGTGACGTCGCCGTCCGTTATATCAGATCTCCGGGTACTCGAAAATGGCGTCGGCGAGCTCGATCCGGGTGCTTTATCTTCCTGGCGCGCACAGCTCCCTCTTTCGCCATGACCGAAAAGCGGAGACCTTCTCCTGGACAAGGGGCACTCGCCGGGCGCCGATCATGCGTGCGGGCGACCGGCCGGTGTCCGATGTTCTCCGCCGGCTTTATGACCTGCACACATCACCATCAGGATCTATGAGAAAAACTCATAAGATGCGATAAACCAGACCTAGCAGAACATGCCCGCACCTCCATCACCATGCGGGACCGTGGCCTGATTCTGACAGCCCATCTCCATCTGAGGCCTTGCGCCGGCCTGTCGGCGATGATTAGGTCATCTACATGACGAGCGTGCCGCTGAGTGCGACAGGTGAGAGTAAGGCGGGATTCACCGTGTTCCATCCACGGTGGACCTCCACCAGAATCTGATCATCGACGACATCGCCGCCGAACCGGCTGAGCCACTTGGACGTAGCGTTACCAGAAGGTCAAGAGTCCCTCGCACGCCCTGCCACTGTCATCGACCGGCATTCCGCTCAGGTATTGGACCGATACAACGGGTCAGGTCATGTCCGTAAGGGCATGAATCCACCTCGCGTCCCGGCCGCCGGGAAGCTCTTCCTCTCTCGACGTTCCACCGCAGATCGTCCTTTGTTCTCGAGATCTTTCATGTGATCGCACGGGAATTCAGTTCGCCATGCCCGAATTCCCTGCCGAACGCGACCGTGTGAGGGTTTCTCGGCTCCGGACCAATTTGGAGTCCTCTCCGTGACGAGTTCGCTTTCCGATGTCCAGAGTTCCTTTCCGCAGCCGGTGACCGGTGAAAGTTCCCATTCGCCCACGCCCGGTCTCACCGCGGCCTTCGACCCCGGACGTTTCCACGACGGCGCCGTGAACATCGTCAGACGCCTGACGGCGTATCTGGTCGACCAGTCGGTCCGGGGACTCGACCTCCTGCACCCGGAGGCGCTGCTGAAGGCCGCGCGGGAGTTGATGACCCTCGAACGGCAGGGCATCGCCGACTTCGACGCCGATCGGGTGAACCAGATCGTCGACCTGTACACCGAGACCGGGATCCCGGTCTACTCACCCGGCTACATGGGCCGGCAGTTCTCCGGCGTGGTGCCACTGGCCAGCCTCATCGACCTGGTCGGCTCGGTGGTCAACCAGCCCTCCTCCTTCTACGAGGCCGGGCAGCTCCCGAACGTCGCCGAGCGGCTCATGGCCGAGGAACTCAATCGGTACATCGGCGGGGACCCCGACCGGTTCGCCATGGTGACGACCTCGGGAGGCTCCCTGGCCAACCTGACCGCGTTGCTCGCCGCCCGCAACCGCGCCTTCCCGCAGATCTGGACGGCCGGCGCCGGAGGCACGCCGGGTCGCCCCGCCATCGCGGTGAGCGAGGAGGCGCACTACAGCATCACGCGTGCGGCGGGCGTGCTCGGCATCGGAGAACGGCAGATCGTCCGGCTCCCGGTCGATCGGGCCGGGCGCATACGTCCCGATCTGGTCGCCCCGGCGCTGGACGAAGCGCACCGGCGTGGCCTGCGGCCGTTCTGCCTGGTGGCCACGGCCGGGACCACGTCGATGGGCGCGTTCGACCCGCTGGAGGAGCTCGCGGCCCTGGCGCGCCGGTATGGGCTGTGGCTCCATGTGGACGGGGCGCACGGGGCGAGCCTGCTGCTGTCGGACCGGCACCGGCACAAGCTGCGCGGCATCGAGCGGGCCGACTCCCTGACCTGGGACGCCCACAAGATGCTGTTCATGCCGGCGCCCTGCACGCTGCTCTTCTACCGCGACAAGACGGCGGCGCGCGGCGCGTTCCGGCAGCGTGCCAGCTACGTCTTCGACGAGGAACCGGACGTCTACAGCGCCTACGACAGCGCGGACAAGAACTTCGAGTGCACCAAGCGTCCGATGATCATGCCGCTCTGGGCGGTCTGGTCGGTCTACGGGCCGGCGCTGTTCGCGCAGAAGATCGACCGGCTGTGCGCGGTGGCCCGGCAGGCGTACCAGATGGTCGCCGCCGAGCCGGACTTCGCCGTGGCGCACGAACCGGAGTCCAACATCCTGTGCTTCCGGTACCGGCCGGACGGGGTGGACCCGGCGACCGTGCACCGGCTGCAGCTGGAGATCCGTAACCGGATCCGGGACGGCGGGCGTTTCTTCATCTCCAAGGTCGACATCGACGGGGTGGCGGCGCTGCGCGTGGTGGTGATGAACCACCTGATCGACGCCGACCACCTGGCCATGCTCATCGCCGAAATCAGGGACATCGGGCAACGAGTGCTGCGCGCGAGCGCCACGGCCCGGCACGACCAGCGCGACGGGAGTCATTCATGACCATGACCGATCTGGACGTCACCGCCTCGGCGGACCTGGCGGCACGACTGATCCCGGAGGAGGAGCTGCGGCCCCGCTCCGTGGACGACGTCACCCGGCTGCCGTCGTTCGGCGAGAAGCTGGAGGAGTGCGGGCGGCTCACCGGAACTCCGTACTGCGAGTCCCCGCTCGGCCTGCAGGACGCGCTGGTGTTCCGCCGGCTGCAGCAGCTCGTCGGCATCGCCCTGCTCAACCCGCTGTGGCGCGAGCGGCTGCACTACTTCGGCATTCGCAGCGCCCCTACCGACATGTCCGAGTGGGAGCGGATCCCGCTCTCGGACAAGATCGTGCAGCGGGACATGTTCATGGGCGCGCGGGCCGGCATGGTCGTGCCGCTCGACCGCGGCGGGTTCGAGGTGGTGGCCAGCGGCGGCACCGGTGACGGCATGCCCCTGGAGATCGTGTACTCCCTGAGGGAGCTGCGCGACACCTACCGCATCGCCGGGGCGTTCATGGGCGCCTACCAGCTCGGCCGCTACCTGAGCGGCCCCGGGCCGCGCTGGCTGTTCACCACCCTGGCCGACTACCAGATGTGGAGCAGCGGCACCATGGTCGGCGGCGTCCTGTCCCAGGTCCCGGGAGTCAACTACATCGGCGCCGGACCGGTGAGCGCACCGGTGCTGGAGCACATGTTCTCCTACCCCGGTCACAAGGCGCTGATGGGGATCACCGCCGGCATCGCGCTCCTGCCCGAGCTCGGTGCGGGCCTGACGCCGCAGGCCAGGGCGAGCTTCCGGGTCGCCATGTACGGCAGCGGCTCCCTGCCGCAGCGCAAGCGGGACGAGCTGCAGGCGTTCTTCCCCAACGTGTCGATCCTCAGCTACTTCGCCGCGACCCAGGCCGAATGCGTGGGGCTCCAGCTCGACCACACCTCGCCGGCGCTGTCCGCCGTGCCGGGGCTGCACCTGGTGGAGATCGTGGACGAGCATGGCCGTGCCGTCGCCGAAGGGGAGGAGGGCGAGCTGGTCGTCACCCGGCTGCACGCCGACGAGACGCCGCTGCTCCGGCTCAAGCTCGGCGACCGGATGATCCGCCGCCCCGCCCTGGACGGGCCGGGGTTGCGCACCGAGCGGTTCGAGTTCGCCGGGCGCACCGCCGATGTGCTGCACCTGAACGACAGCCAGTACTCGGCGACGCTGGCCTACGCCGCCCTGCGCGGGCGGCTGTACATGGCGTCCGGCGTCGATCTGGACCTGATCGCGCACGAGGTCCAGTTCCACAACCACCGTGAGGACCGGACCCTCACTCTGCTGGCGGCGGTGGACGACGCCGAGGGCACGGCCGCGGCCGTCGAGCACGGCCTCGGCCCGAGCGGGACGCGGCGGCTGTTCACCCAGGCGCTGCCGAGCTCCCTGTCGCTGTTCAACGACCGGGAGGCGAACGCGATGGCCATCGAGCAGACCGGATACGAGTTCCGGCTGGTGTTCGTCCCCCCCTCCTCGCCGCAGATCGAGCGGACCGCCGTCGGCAAGACGCCGCTGGTCAGGGACCGGGGCTGAGCACGTGGCCGCCCGTCAGCCCAGGAAATCCGACAAGGAGGATCGATGAAGGAGAAGGTCAGCATCGTCGTGATGGTCGACGCCGTCGGGGCGTTGTCCGACCGGACGCTGCACAACGGCAACATCTCGCTGGTCGACGACAGCTCGGCGGGGAGCCGGCACCAGGGCACCCCCGACCTCGTCACGGCGGTGGTCCCGGGGCAGGTGGTCCAGTGGACGCCCATCCACGTGGACGTGCAGACCCCGGTCGAGATCCAGGCCATCGAGTTCCTGCCCGGCGCGGCCGTCCCGCTTTCGGAGGACCCGGGCGTGCCGCCGTACCCGGTGGAGCCCCCCGCCGTTCCGGCGTCCGACGCCACGGGTTCCGACGGGCAGGAGAACCACGACCTGCTGGTGTGGGAGGGCATCGTGCCCTACACCATGGCGCCCGGTGTGCCCTACCGGTACCGGCTCTCGCTCAAGCTCCACGAAGGGCCCAACAGCGTGCTGCACATCGACTCGCCCGCGCTGCTGCGCGTGTGAGCCACGTTCTGCGAAAGGCGGTTCCATGGCACAGCAACACGGGATCATCGTGCTGTTCGACGTCGAGAACGCGCTTCGGACGCGATCCCTCGACGGCAACACCTACTGGTTCGACAACATGAAGTTCCTCGGCTCGGCCGGGGAGGGCACCGGGGAACTGGTGACGATCGTGCCCGGCACCTATTTCCTCGACGGGTCGCAGGCGACCGAGCAGGTGCTGAACTGGCTGCCCGCGGCGCTCGGGGCGATCCCTCCGACGGTGCCGCGCAACTACCTGGCCGAGCAGGAGCGCGCCCACGACCGGCGCACGCTGGAGCAGCTGGCCGCGCTCGGCGGCGAGGGCCAGGCGAGCGGCGCCGAGCTGACGCGGCTGCAGCAGAGGGTCGGCAAGCGTCCCCGCAAGCAGGCCGGCGGGCGGGGCCTGACCGCGGCCAAGCTGCTGGACGTCACCGGGAAGACCACCGACAGCGCCGCCGCGTACAACTACCCGGCCCCGGTGATCACCGACATCACCGGCCAGGCCGTCAGCGAGAAGATCATGTACCCGGCCCAGTACGGGTCGCCCGACATGGTCTACGACGGTTGGTACTGGGCCGCGACCGTGGACACGAGCCGGCCGGGGGTCTACCCGTACACGGTGCACGTCCAGCTGCACGAGTTGGTCGAGCAGGACGACGAGCTGGTCTGGCAGTCCGTCGACCTGACCTGCGAGTCCAGCCTCAAGATCACCAACGACCCGAAGCGCAACGCCTTCACCGGCGCCGGACTGGGCGTCCTCCCCCTCCCGGCCGTCCCTCCCGCCGTCTGACCCGGCCCGACCCGGAGCATCCTCGCGAACGAAGGAGCCGCATTGCCCCCGAGGAACCGACAGTCCGAACACCGGCCCGCACGGCCTGTGACGATCACCGCGGTGATCGACCCCGTGGCCGCGCTGGCGTCGGAGAACCTGGACGACAACCTCTACCTCTACGACACCAACAAGGCCGCCGGGTCCTCCGGCTTCGGCACCCCGGAGCTGCACAGCCGGGTACGCAAGGGCGACACGCTGCTGTGGAACGTGATCCCGCTGGAGTGCGAGACCTACGTGACCCTCGCCGACATCGAGATCGACCCGCGGATCGCCGAGCCCACGCGCAAGGTGTACCCCGGCACCGACATCGTCTTCTGGACCGCCGAGGTCAAGCAGGACCTCACCAAACCGGTGCCGTACCGGCTCTCCTTCCTGCTCGGCACCGTCGGCACGCCGTTCACTCCCACCGCCCGGCCGGCCCTGACCGGGGCGGCCGGCGAAGGAAAGGAAGGCCGATGACCCAGGCGTACGCGGCCACGGACTTCGCCGATCGCGGCCAGCTCAACTCCGTCCAGCTGAACGTGGTGACCCTCGTCGACATGGAGAAGGCCGCCGCGACCAAGTCCCTGGACGGCTGCCTCTACATGATGGACAACAGCGTCGGCGGCGTGGGGCAGGGCGGCGACCATCTGGAGACCATCTGCAAGCAGGGGCAGGTGATCAACTGGATCGTCCGCCCGATCGACATGCACCGCCGTCCGGACGGCACCTGGCCCCCGATGCCGAAGATCAACAACCTGGTCTTCCTCGACATCGAGAAGGGCGACGAGGACGACGTCGCCGAGCGCCGGATCATGACCGAACTCAAGGTCTACGGGGCTCCCGACCGGATGCGCGACCAGTACACCGCCGTCTACTACTACTGGGCCGGGGCGGTGATGAGCGACGCCAAGCCGGGGGTCTACCGCTACCGGTTCGTTCTGGAGCTGGAGAAGGAACACGGCACCGACAAGGTGTACCTGAACTCGGCCAATTATCCCGCACTGCGGGTACTGCCGGTCTAAGATCCCGAGGCCGATGAGCGCGGTGTGGTGAGGAGGGCTCGTCATGGCCGCCCGGCGGCGGCCATGACATGCCGAGACGGCCCGCGTCCGTTCGGTTAACGTGGTTCGCAGATGCCCGGCGGTGCGCGGCGAACGGAGTTGCTCATGACGACCACCATCACCGTGATCGGCGGCCCGACGGCCCTGCTGGAGCTCGGCGGGCTGCGCATCCTCACCGATCCGACCTTCGATCCGCCGGGGGATCACTCCGTCGGGCCGCTCACGCTCACCAAGACCACCGGCCCGGCTCTCTCCTTCGCCGACCTCGGCCCGGTGGACATGGTGTTGCTCAGCCACGACCAGCATCCCGACAACCTGGACAAGCTGGGCCGCGAGGCGATGGCCGCCGCGCCGCTGACCCTGAGCACACCCGACGCCGCCGCGAACACCGGCGTCACTCCGCTGGGCCCCTGGGAGCATCACGACGTCGGTCCGGTTCGCGTCACCGCCGTTCCCGCCCTGCACGGCCCGCCGGGAAGCGAGCCCATCGTCGGTCAGGTCACCGGCTTCGTGCTCTCCGGCGCCGGGTCGCCCACCGTCTACGTCAGCGGGGACAACGCTTCGCTGGAGTACGTGGAGCTCATCGCCGGGCGGTTCCCGGCCATCGACGTCGCGCTGCTGTTCGGCGGCGCCGTCCGCGTCCCCATGCTCGACGAGCGGCTCACCTTGAACGCCGCCGAGATGGTGGTCGCCGCGCGCCTGCTGAAAGCCCGGCAGGTCGTGCCGCTCCATGTCGAGGGCTGGAGCCACTTCACCGAGGACCAGGCGGACGTCCACACCGCCTTCTCCGAAGCCGGCCTCGACCACCTGCTCGTCTCCCCCGCTCCAGGGCGACCGGTCACCCTGGTGTCCGCCTGACGATGCGAAGCGGCGGCTGCACGTCCGCCACTGAGCGCGGCGGGCCGCCGGGGAAGGTGAGTGCGCGGCGCGGGTGGCCCGCGCCGCGCACCGCGTGCTGTTTCGTCAGGTACGCCGGCAGGTGTCAGGCGTAGAGGAAGTACCGGTAGTCGCTGGGGCCGACGCTCTGGTAGGAGCAGTAGTAGGAGGTCCACCAGCCCCACTGGATGCCGAGCTGCCCGCCGTTCACGCAGTCCGAGTACAGGAAGTAGACGTACCGGATGCTTTCGGCTTGGGCGGGCGCCGTGCCCAGCGACAGCGACAGGCCGGCGGCCAGAGCGGCCGAGACGAGTAGGGCTCTGATTTTGCGCATGCGATCCTCCTGCGGCCGGATAAGGGGGACCGCTCGCCCTGTACGCGGACGCTCGCGCGTCCGGGAGGCGAGTGGCTCCCGCACTATCGCGTCGCGGATGGCGCCCGGCCAGGTCGCGCCCGCCCGGGCGGATCCGGGCGCGCGTGACCTGGATCGTGGTGCAGAGAAGGGGGAGCGGGCGTGAAAGGTTCACCACGCCCGGGCGCCGGGGTCGGGGAAACGGCTCCGAGCATGATCCACCGAGAACGAGGCGTCCACGCGGGGGCGGAGGCACCCTGGGGATAACTCCGTTGCTCCAGGCAGGCGGCGCGAGAGATGATCCGGAGTCACGGCGCGAGAGACGATCACGTGGCCAGAGGTGATCGGTCGGCCACGTAGCGAAAGAGAGGTGGCGTCCGTTGAGCTGGACCAAGCACTCCACCCCCGAGCACGAGGCCATCGCGGGCGCGCTGACCATCCTGCGCTGCCAGGTGGGCTCCGGCGTGCACGGTACCGCCATCGCCGGCACCGACGACCGCGACGAGATGGGCATCTGCCTGGAACCGCCGGACTACGTCATCGGCCTGCGCCATTTCGACCAGTACGTGTACCGCACCCAGCCCGAAGGCGTCCGCTCCGGCCCGGGTGATCTCGACCTGACCGTGTACTCGTTGCGCAAGTGGATGCGCCTGGCCGTGGGCGGCAACCCCACCGTGCTGCTGCCGCTGTTCGTCCCCGAGTCCGAGATCGTGTCGGTCACCGACCTCGGGCGCGACCTGCGCGCGGACCCGGGTCTGGTGCTGTCCCGGCAGGCAGGCCACCGGTTCCTCGGCTATCTGCGCTCGCAGCGCGATCGCATGGTGGACCACCCGCAGGGCAAGCGCACCAACCGGCCCGAACTCATCGCGCGGTACGGATACGACACGAAATACGCCGGGCACATGGTTCGCCTCGGCGTCCAGGGCGTCGAACTGCTCGAGACGGGCCGCATCACCCTGCCCATGCCGGAGCCCTGGCGGTCGCTCATCGTCGGCATGCGGCAGGGCGCGCACACCAGGGAGGAGGCCCTGAACCTCGCCGCCGACCTGGAGGACAGGCTCGAGCGGCTCATCCCGGTCTGCGACCTGCCCGAGCACCCCGACATGGACCGCGTCAACCGGTGGCTCGTCGCGGCCTACCGCGAGACGTGGGCGTCGGACGTGCCGTTGTCCTGACCGGTCAATGGACGTCCGGGCGGGTGCGCCGAGGCCGGCCTCTCCGTGATCGTCGCGGCGGCGGAGGGGCCGGGCGGGCAGGAGTGGTAGACTTTCTCCCTGTACAAGGCCGCTTTCCCGGTTCCGGGGGCGGCCATCCTGCTTTTCAGGTGTCAATCGGCGCGCACGCGCCGGTCGCACGGCCGCCGTCGCGCGTCCTGCCCTGAGAGCGGAACGCGGTGCGGTGGCCGGCGTCTCGACGAAGGAGAAGCATGGCCGTTTCCCCCGCATCCCCGGCCCCGGCGTCACCCCCACCCGCCGCGTCACCCCCACCCGCCACATCGCCGCCGTCCGCCGCGTCACCGCCGTCCCCGCCGACCTCGCTGCCGCGGCAGCTCGCCCGCACCCGGCGGTTCTCGCTCGGCGTGCCCCGCCATTTCACGGTGTCGCCCGACGGCGGCACGGTCTTCTTCCTGCGCACCAGGGCGGGGGACGACCCGGTCTCCTGCCTGTGGGCGCTGAACGTCGCGACCGGGCGGGAGCGGCTGCTGGTGGACCCGCTGACGCTGCTGCGCGGCGAGGAGGAACGGCTGTCGCCCGAGGAGCGCATCCGCCGCGAACGCGCCCGCGAGCTGTCGTCCGGCATCGTCGCCTACGCCGCCGACGGCGCCTGCGAGGTGCTGGCCTTCGCGCTGTCCGGCGCCCTGTGGACCTGCCGCACGTCGGACGGGGCGGTGCGCCGCCTGCCGGCCGCCGAACCGGTCGTCGACCCGCGCCCGGACCCGGCGGGGCGGCGCGTCGCCTACGTCGGCGGCGGCGCGCTGCGCGTGGTGGACGCCGACGGCGGCCGGGACCGGGTGGTCGCCGCGCCGGACGGCCCCGAGGTCGTCTTCGGCCTTCCCGAGCACGTGGCCGCCGAGTCGATGGGCCGGCACCGCGGGTACTGGTGGGCGCCGGACGGGCGGCGGGTGCTGGTGGCCAGGGTGGACACCGCCCGGGTCCAGCGCTGGCACATCGCCGACCCCGCCGACCCTTCCCGCCCGCCGGTCTCCTTCCCGTACCCCGCCGCCGGCACGGCCAACGCCGAGGTGAGCCTGTGGATCGCCGACGCGGACGGCGCGGAGGGCGCGAGTCCCACGGCGGTGGACTGGGACGCCGAGGCGCTCGAGTACCTGACCGGGGCCGGGTGGGACGCCTGCGGACCTTACGCGGCCGTGCAGAGCCGCGACCAGCGCCGGGTGCTGGTCCTCGGCGTCGACCCCGCCACCGGCGCGACCGAGGTGCTGGCCGAGCAGCGCGACGACGCCTGGGTGGAGCTGGTGCCGGGCCTGCCGGCGCGCACGGCGCGGGGCGTCCTGCTGACCAGCGCGGACCTGGACGACACGCGCAGGCTGCTCGCGGACGGCCACCCGGTCACTCCCCCGGGACTCCAGCTCGACGCGGTGCTGGCGGTGGACGGCGAGACGGTGCTGTTCGCCGCCGCCCAGGACCCGACGTGCGTTGATGTGTGGGTGTACGACCCGGTGTCGGGGCCGCGCCGGGTCAGCCGGGAGCCGGGCGTGCACACCGGCACGCACCGGGCGGGCACGACCGTGCTGGTCTCCCGCACCCTCGACCGCTCGGGCACCCGCGCGGTCGTGCTCAGCGACGCCGCGTCCAGCGCGGACGGTGGACCGTCCGCGCGGGCCACGCAGGCACGCGAGGCGGTCCATGGGCCGGGCGAGCAGGCCACTCAGGTACGCCAGGTGGTCCAGGGGCTGGGCGAGCAGGCCGTGCAGGCGCGTGAGGCGGTCCAGGGGGCGGCGGAGCAGGCCATGCAAGCCATGCAGGCCATGCAGGCGCGTGAGGCGGTCGGGGTGGAGATCGCTTCGGCGGCCGAGCGGCCGGTGCTGGAGCCGCGGGTCGAGATGCTGGTGCTCGGCCCTCGCGAGCTGCGCGCCGCGCTGTTCCTGCCCTCCTGGCACCGCGACGGCCCGCTGCCGGTGCTCATGGACCCCTACGGCGGGCCCGCGATGCGGAAGGTGACCGCCGAGCGGGCCTGGTGGGCCTACGTGTCGCAGTGGTTCGCCGAAAAGGGGTTCGCGGTGCTCGCGGTGGACGGGCGGGGCACGCCCGGGCGGGGCCCGGCGTGGGAGCGGGCCGTCCACCTGGACCTCGCGGGCCCGGTGCTGGAGGACCAGGTCACGGCGCTGCGGGAGGCGGCGCGGCTGCGTCCGGCGCTGGACCTCGGCCGGGTCGCCGTCCGGGGCTGGTCCTTCGGCGGGTACCTCGCGGCCCTGGCGGTGCTGCGGCGCCCGGACGTCTTCCACGCCGCCGTCGCCGGCGCCCCGGTCACCGACCAGCGGTTGTACGACACGCACTGGCGGGAGCGGCACCTCGGCCACCCCGCCGAGCACCCGGAGGCCTACGACCGCTGCTCGCCGATCCTTGAAGCGTCCGCACTGAGCCGTCCGTTGCTGATGGTGCACGGGCTGGCGGACGACAACGTGGTGGCGGCGCACACCCTGCGGTTCTCGGCCGCGCTGCTGGCGGCGGGACGGCCGCACGAGGTGCTGCCGCTCCCCCGCGCGACGCACCTGCCCTCCGACGAGTCGGTGCAGGAGAACCTGCTGCTCCACCAGCTGGACTTCCTGCGGCGCGCGCTGAACCTGTCATCGGGCTGATCGAGACGAGGCGGGTCCCGCCGGCCGTCCCGGTGGCGCCGCGTCGCGGGGGAACGGGGCCGGGCGGCGGGAGGTCACAGCAGCTCCTCGGCCACCGCCAGGAGCTTCAGGGCGGTCGGGTGGGTCGTCCCGGCTCCCCGGGGCACCCGCGCCGAGATGCGCTGGAGCAGCACGTGCACGTCGTCGCCGGGGGAGGCGGCGGCGCTCGCGGACCGCAGCCGCAGCAGCAGCTCCAGCCCGTACGCCGCCTGGGTCGCGAGCAGGCCGAGGAGGTTCACCTCGGCCAGCTCACCCCGTGACCCGCCGCTCGCCCGGTCGAGCACCTCAAGGACGCCGATGCAGCGTTCGTACCGGACGAGCGGCGCGGCCATGATGCTGCCGGGGACGTATCCGGTCGACTCGGCCGCGTCCTTGGCGAACTGCGGCGTCTCGGCCACGTCGTCGGCGATCATCGGCTGGCCGCTCGCCGCGACCCAGCCCGCGATGCCCGTGCCCGCCGGGAACCGCGTCCCCAGCAGATGCTCCTCCCCTTCGCCCGACACCGCCTCGAAGACCAGCTCGCCGGTGTCGGGGTCCACGAGGAACACCGACGACGCCGCCGCGTCGAACACCTCGCGAGCCACCTCCACGATGGACTGCAGCAGCCTGCGCTCGGTGATCTCGGCGTCGTCGGGGGACGGGTGGTCATAGAGGTACATGGGCGTCTCCGTTGCGTGCGACGACGTTGGCAGAGGCCAGGTAGAGCACCGACTTGAGCTGGAAGGGCGTCATCCACGGGTGCTTGCCGAGGATGAGCGCGCAGATGCCGGTGATGTGCGGCGCGGCGAAGCTGTTGCCGCTGCTGCGGATCATCCGGCCGCCCGGCCAGGCCACCGGGACGCGCACGCCGCGCGCGTAGAACTCGGCCGGAGGGGTGGGGTTGTAGTAGTAGGTCATCGGGTTCGGCTCGTCGTGGCTGGCCACCGAGATGACCGAGGAGAAGGTCCACGGGAAGCTCAGCACCGGCATGTTGTGCGCGGCGGCGACGAGCAGGCACCGCCGGAAGTAGGCGCGGTCGGCCAGGTCGTGCAGCGTCGGCAGGAACTCGCTCCTGGTGGTCGACAGGCTGAGGTTGATGAGGTCGTACCCCTCGTCGACGGCCCAGCGGAGCCCGGCCAGCAGGGCGGCGCCGCTGCCGGAGCGCCCGTCGGTCAGCACCCGCACCGACGTGAGGCTCACCGCGGGGGCGATCGACCGGATCACCCCCGCGCACGCCGTGCCGTGGCCGGCAGGGTCGACCGGCGCGCAGTCGGCGATGGTCAGCTCGTCGCCGTCGTGGGCGACCATGAGCGATCGTTCGAGCGCGCCGACCATCGGGTGCGCGCCGTCCACGCCGGTGTCCAGCACGCAGACGCGCACCCCGGCGCCCAGGCCGCCGCCCCACGCCCACTGCTGGGTGACCTCCTCGTGGCGGATGACCCCGAAGTCGTCCAGGGCCAGCCGGGAGGTGGCGGCGCTCCAGGCGGGCAGGCCGGGGAAGTGCGCGCGGCGTTCGCGGCGCCAGGGCGGCTGGGTCACCGGGGTCCCTCCTGTTCAGCGATCCAGGCGCGGACCCGCCCCGCGGGCAGGCCGGCGCCCTTGGCCAGGTAGCTGTGCACGGCGCGCTCCGCGGCGTCGCCCGCCTCGGCGGCGTGCCCGGCCGCGCTGTAGGCGCGGGCGAGCTCGGTCAGCACGTCGCCGCGCAGGCACGGGTCGTCGGTGCGGTCCAGCGCCTCCCGCGCCCGGGCGGCGAAGGCGAGCGCGGCGCCGTGGTCGCCGCCGAGGGAGGCGATCCGGGCGCGCGCGGCGAGCACGACCAGCTCGCCGCGGACCTGCGGGCGTCCGGCCTCGGCCTCCAGCCGGTCCAGCGCCTCCCCTGCTTCGGAGACCAGCCCTTGGCGCAGCAGCTCGCGCGCCGCGTACGCCTCCAGGGTCCTGCCCGGCGAGGTGTGACCGGCGCGGCGCAGGGCCGACGCGCACCGCCGGAACAGGGTCTCGGCCTCCGCGTGCCGGCCGACGAGCGACTCGACCAGCCCGCGGACCTGGTTCACGGCGGTCGCCGCCACGTCCAGGTGCAGGTCGCCGGCGTGCCGCCCGGCGGTGGCCAGCACGGCCCGGGCGGCGGTGACCTCGCCGGACAGGGCCAGCAGGCGCGCCCTGGTGAGCAGCACGGGGACCAGCAGGGCACGGTCGCCGCCGAACCTGGCCGACAGCTCGTCGCACAGCGCGAGGCTCTCCCGCAGCGGCGTGGGGGACCACTGCGCCAGCTCGCACAGCCCGCTGAGCAGCCGGTCCTCCTCGTACCGGTCGCCGAGCGACCGCGCGCGGACCAGGCCCTCGCGCAGGGCGTCCTCGGCGGCTCCGGAGCGCCCCTCGACGGTGCGGGCGAGCGCTTCGAGCTGGTGGAACCGGCACCAGCCCAGGTCGTCGCCGGGGTCGGCCGCCAGCATCTCGCGCAGCGCTCCGTGGTCCACGGGGCGGGTCCCGAAGCGCACCGCGAGCGTCTCGCGCTGGATCGCGCAGGTGAGCCGGGTCCGCCGGTCGTCGGGCAGCATCCGCTCGGCGGTGTCCAGCGCGGCGAAGGCCCGGTCGCCGTCGCCGCGGGCCACCCCGGCGTCGCAGATGCGCACCGCGAGGGGACGGTGCTCGGGGTCGCCCGCGGGCAGCAGGTCACGCCCGCGTTCGAGCAGGCCGACGGCGGCGGGCAGATCGTTGCGGTGCAGCGCCTGGGTGCCCTCGTCGATGAGGGCGCGGGCGGCCCGTTCGGTGAGCGCCGGCAGGGACGGGTCGTCGGGGCGGACGTCGCGGGTGAGGTGGCAGGCGGCCTCCAGGTGGTGGGTCAGATCACTGTGGGAGGACTCCTCGTAGTGGCCGCCGGGGTGCGGCCGGCCGGCCCCGGTCAGCCGGTCGGCCAGGGCCAGATGCCAGCTCGCCCGCAGTTCCTTGCGGGTCATGGCGTAGACGGTGTCCCGGGTGAGGGTCTGAGTGAACTGGAAGGAGCCGGGCGCCTCCCGCCGCCGGATCATGCGGTGCCGCAGCAGGCGCCGCAGCGACTCGCCCATGTCCTGCTCCTCCAGGCCATCGCGGCACAGCAGGCCGAGCTGGTCGGCGGTGAAGACGTGGCCGATCGCCGCGGCCCGCTCCAGCACCTCGCGCTCCCCCTCGCCGAGCCGGTCCAGGCGGGCGCCGAGCAGGGCCTGGATCGTGGGCGGCAGAGGCGCGTCCTCCCCGTCCTCGACCAGCGTCTCCAGCATCAGCTCGGCGAACAGCGGGTTTCCGTCGGAGCCGTCGGCGACCCGCACGCACAGGGCGTCCACGCCGTGGGCGACCACCTCGGGCTCCGGCGCCCGCCCGGCCGAGAGCGCGGCGACCAGCAGCCGCATCTGGTCCTGGTCGAGCGCGCCGAGCTCCAGCGAGGACGAGCACGCCATGCCCCCGCCCCAGGTCGGGCGCGCGTCCAGCAGCTCGGGCCTGGCCACGCAGACCAGCAGGACCGCCACGTCCAGCAGCCACGTCGCCACGTCGTCGATCAGATCGAGCAGCGTCGGCTCGGCCCAGTGGAGGTCCTCCCAGACCACCACGAGCGGCCGGTGCCGCGCGAGCGCCTCGAACAGGGTGCGCACCGCCCGCGAGATCTCCTCCACGCCGGCCTCCTCGCCGCCGCGCGGGGAGCGGGAGGCGTCGGCGGTCACCAGGCCGCGCAGCGCGGGCGTGCTCGACGGCTCCATCAGGGGGGCGATGTCGGTCCAGGAGCCGTTGAGGGCTTCCAGCATCTCGGCCACCGGGCGGTAGGTGATGCCCGCCCCGTACGAGCGGCACCGTCCGACGAGCACCGTCACCTCCTCCGGCAGCGTGTGGACGAAGTCGCGCACGAGCCGAGACTTGCCGATGCCAGGGGTGCCGAGCAGCGTGACCACGCAGCACCGCCGGCCCCGGGAGGAGCGCCGGTACGCCTGGCGCAGCTGGTCCATCTCGTCGTCGCGGCCGACGAGCGGGACGGCGCCCTCGTCGCGTCCCCCGGTCTGCGGTTCCAGCGACTCCACCCGCCACGCCCGCACGGGGTTGCTCTTGCCCTTCAACGTGAGCGGCGGCATCGAGACCAGCCGCGCCTGCGCGCGGACCATGCGCCCGACCTCGTCGCCGACGAGGATCTCCCCGGCGCCCGCGGCCGACTGCAGCCGGGCCGCGGTGTTGACGGTGTCGCCGATGACACGCAGGTCCGAGCCGGGCGTGTCGATGACCACCGCCTCGCCCGCGGAGACGCCGCAGTGCACCTCCAGCCGGATCCCGTGCGTGGGCGCGAGCCCGTCGCTCAGTTCACGCACCCGCGCGAGGGCGGTGTGCGCGGCGCGGACGGCGCGCAGGGCGTCGTCCTCGCTGCTGATGGGGATGCCGAACACGGCCATGATGGCGTCGCCGATGAACTTCTCGACCACGCCGCCGTGTTCGCCGATGCCCGAGGTGCACGCCTGGTAGTACCGGTCCAGGATGTGCCGGAGCAGCTCGGGGTCGAGCCGTTCCGCGAGCTCGGTGGAACCGACCAGGTCGATGAACAGGACGACGACGTTGCGGCGCGCGGGGCGGGGCGCCCGGGCCGTCATACGAGCTTGACTTCGTGACCCTCGACCTCGCCCGTCACGGCGTCAAGGCGGGTCTTGATGGAGTTCAGCAGCTCGACCTCCGGCCGGCTCAACTCCGCGAACACCTGCCGCTGCCGCTCGCTGAGCAGGTCGATCGGATGACCGGCCTCGCGCAGGGTCCCCAACGCGTCGAACGTCGTCGGCCCGGTCCGAATCTCGCGGCTGTCCATCGGCCACCTCCTGGTCGCGCCCGCCGCGGCCTGCCGGCCACTGCTGATCCACACGCTAGTGAGGCAGGGTTTGGCGGCAGTATGGCGCCGCCATGCCACCGCCATACTGTTCCCGAACTGGGCCGAAACTGGCCGTGTGGGTCACCACCCGGACGAGGCGGGCTCCGTAGGCGGCTCAGCGTCCATGGTGGCGGCGCAGTTCGGTCGCGAAACGGTGGGCGAGCGGTGACATGGTGTAGGCCATCGAGTGGGCCACCACCTCGGCCTCGTCGGCCGCCTTCTGGGGCACCGACAGGATGTTGGCCTCCAGCAGCGACTCGATGGCCCGCTCCGCCGAGGTCACGATGCCCTCCAGCGCGGCGACCAGTTCGTCGTGGCCGAACGGCGGCCCCGGCAGTGCGCCGAGGGCCAGGAACGCCGGCCGGTGCGCCCAGGAGGGCCGGTTGTAGCATTCCTCGAACCGGTCGCGCAGCGAGGTCTCCCCCGCGACGAACTCGTCCAGGATGTTCTCCGAGCGGTACAGCCGTTCCGCGAGATGAGCCAGGGGCACGTGCCGCAGCCCGGACAGCCTGCCCCCGAGCAGGCGCAGCGCCAGGGGGGACACCCCGTACTGCTCGAAGATCGCCGTGACGGCGGGCAGGTCGCCGACCACCCGGTCGTGGCCGATCAGCCTGCCCATGAACTCCAGGCCCTCGGCCGCCGACAGCTCCTCCAGGCCGACCCGGGTCACCGACTCCAGCCCGCTGAGCCTGCTGCGGCTGGTCACCAGCACCTTGCTGGCCGTGGTGCCGGGGAGCAGCATGCGGACGCTGGACTCGTCGGGGGAGTCGTCCAGGACCAGCAGGATCTTGCGGTTGGCGAGCCAGGACCGCCAGACCGAGGCCAGCACGTCGTCGTCGCGGATGCCCGCGACGTTCAGCCCGACGCCCTCCAGGAGCTCCCGCTGGAGGTCCACGGTGCCGCGGGTGTCGCCGCAGTGGCGGCGCAGCGCGACGACGAGCGCGCCGTCCGGGAAGCCGGGGGCCAGCATGTGCGCGACGTGCACGGCCAGGGCGGTCTTGCCGATGCCCGGCCCGCCGGTGATGAGGGTGACGGCGGCCGCCTCGTCGACGATGCGCCGCACCTCCCGCTCCCGGCCGACGAAGTCGGCGATGTCGCGCGGTAGCTGGTTGGCCAGGGTCTGGATGGGGCGCGGGCGACCGGCGCCGGCGTGGCCCGCCCCGTCCGCCGTTCGCCGTCCCTCGCCGCGCAGGATCTCCTGGTAGAGGTTCCTGAGCACGGGGCTCGGGTCCAGGCCGATCTCGGCGGCCAGATGGCGGCGCAGGCCCTCGAAGTGCGACAGGGCCTCCGAGGCGCGCCCGCAGCGGTACAGAGCGGTCATCCGCGCCGCGGCGATGCGCTCGCGCGCGGGGAAGCGCGATGCGAGGAGGTCCAGGGAGGCCAGGGCCTCGACGTGGTGGCTCAGTTCGATCTCCAGCTCCACCCAGTCCTCGTACACCGACAGGAACAGGTCGGTGGAGCGTGCCAGCTCCCCGGCGACCAGGGGCACGTGGGAGAACTCGGCCAGCGGGGGATCGTGCCACATGCGCACGGCCTCCCCCAGCAGCTCGGCCGCGACCGCGAGGTCCCCGGCGCGGACGGCGGCGCGGCCCGATCTGGCCAGCTCCACGAACCGCAGCAGGTCCAGCTCTTCGCGCCCGGCGAACAGCCGGTAGCCCCAGCCTTCGAAGCTGAGCCGGTCACCGAAGATCTTTCGCAGTCCCGAGACGTAGACCTGCAGGTTCTTGCGGGCGGTCCGGGGCGGGCGCTCCCCCCACAGCGCGTCGATGAGCTGGTCGGACGGGATGACGGCGTTGGCGTGGCAGAGCAGGATCGCCAGCAGCAGCCGCTGCTTGGGCGCGCCGATGACCGCCGTGTAGTCGTCCACCCGGACCTCGAGCGGGCCGAGTATCGAGCAGTGAAGGCGAAAAGCCGCGTTACCCATAGCTGTCCTTGATTTCGCGCCGTCGCTGTGACGGTCACCGCGCCCCACCGGCCATCGGCGTGCCCAGGAGCAGGAAGTCGACGATCTCGATCGGAGGGGGAGCGCCGGCGCTCCGCAGCGCGTCCAGATGGCGCTTTCTGATCATGAGGGCGACGGCGTTCGAGACGGTGGTCCCGCCGGCTCTGGACTCGAACCAGCGCCAGTCGCCGTCCACGTTGACCTCCAGGAACACCACCTCCGTCCCGGCCAGGAGCAGATCGAAGGCGCCGTAGGCCAGCCCCCACAGCCGGGCGAGCCGGCGGACGGCCGCGGCCGCCGCCGGGGGGACGGCCGCCGGTGTGACCGGCACCCGCGCTTCCTCGCGCCACGGCGAGTCGGGCGAAGGCTTGTCGACCGCGTAGGCGTGGACGGCGCCGTCCAGGTAGTAGACCCGCAGCTCCGCGTCGTGCTCGACGTGCTCCTGCACCATCACGGGGAAGTCCGGCGCCGGCAGGCGCGCCAGCTCCTCGCGCTCCAGGACCTGCGGGAACACCCCGAGCAGCAGCCCCGGCGCCGTCTCGAGAAAGTGCTCGTGCACCACCTTGACCACGTACCGGCGGGCCGCCGAGCGCGCGGGGACCGCCGCGGGGTCGGTGGTGACGACCGTCTCGGGAACGCGGATGCCGGCCCGCGCGGCGCCGGCGAGCTGTTCGAGGTGGCCGGGATGCCCTCCGGGAAGGCTCGACGGCGCCAGCGAGGCGAGCTGCCGCACCAGGGCCGTCCACGAGTCGGCGCGCACCATGGCCGCGGCCGGGCCGCCCGTGCGGGGCATCGCCCGCGGTGAGAAGTGCCGCGCCCAGACGACGGTCGGGGCGACGCGGCGGCCGTCCAGGGTGAGGGAGCCGTCGTCCAGGGTGAGGGTGCCGCCGCCGAGCCGGAACGACAGGTCCAACGCCGACACGCCCTCGGCGTCGATCCGCACGCTCGGCACGCTGAGACGGCACAACAGGGTCTGCAGGAGGGGGAACTCGCCGCACCCGGCCCGGTCGGCCAGGACGACGCACGGAGTCGCGGTCAGGGGGTCGTACGGCTCCGGCGGCGACCATGTCACGGTGCCGCGCGAGGAGCGCAGGTCCACGGTGACCGGGGGCATGGGCACGCGGCCGGAAAGATCATCTGCCGAACCACCGACAGGCCCTAACAATGTCCGTCCGCGGCCGTGCGTTGGCGGAAAGCGTCATCCACCGACGCTTCACGTGAAATCACCATGCTGTTCACGGACGCACCTCCATCAGTCAGGATGTCGGCTGTTTATCGACAAGATGAGGCGTAGATGGATAAAGGACGGCTTTGACCTGCTATGTGGGGAGTTCGTGACTCAATAAGAGCACGAGTCAGCATGCTCTGCAAGCGGTGTTTCCGCAGGTAGACAAATCCGGTAGGAGAGGCTCCGGGCACTTCTCCCTCGAGCGCCGATGCGGACGCCGCCGTATTTTGGGACGGCGCGCCATGACCGAAAACAAGGCGCCGCACCATGTCATTCGCCGGCTCGTGCGCATTTCACCATTGAGGCCACTGAAGGGTGATACGCCCGGCCGATCATCCACAAGATCTGAGGCTGAATCATGTTCGTGCAGGCAGCGCCGGACGGGCGCGCGCGTTCGCCGGCCGCCTCGTGTGGCGTCCGCCGCGGTCCCTCGCGGGCGGGCGCGGACGCCGGTGGCGGCGACCTGCGCCGCGCGGCGACCGCCCGCGAGGGCGGGTCCGAAAGGCTTCCGGCATTTCGGGCCCCATCCCGGAAGAGGGCCGCGAAAGTTTCACGCCCGCGCCCCTCGGATCGCTCCACCGGTCTCCGTCCGCCCCCCGCCCGTTGACGATCGCCTGCGTTACATCTACGTTGCAGGGCACCGCACGAAACATCTCGGGAATGGTCCGAAACTTTCGGAACGCCGGGACCATGACCTGCCGTCGGGGGCTACGAAGTCGTCATCGAACATCACGAGCGAGGATCCATGAAACGTCTCATGCTGGGACTGATCGCCATCGCGCTCGCGCTGGCCGTACCCTCGCCGGCGAGCGCCGGCACGGGCGGCGGCAGGGCGCCGGACGACCTGCGCGAGCTGGCGCACAAGCTGAAGGTGTACATCGGCTCGGCCGTCGATGTCACCGCCCTGGCCGACGAGGCCGACTACCGCCAACTGCTCAACCGCGAGTTCACCCACGTCACCGCGGAGAACGCGATGAAATGGGAGTCGGTGGAGCCCCAGCGCGGCGTCTACACCTGGGAGGGCGCCGACGCGCTGGTCAGGAACGCCCAGCGCAACGGCCAGCACGTGCGCGGGCACAACCTCATCTGGCACAACCAGATTCCCGCCTGGCTCACCGAGGGCGTCGCCGACGGCAGCATCGACGCCAAGGAGCTGCGCAGGATCCTCCGCGACCACATCTTCACCGAGGTCGGCCGCTACCGCGGCAGGATCCGCGCCTGGGACGTGGTGAACGAGGTGGTGGACGACGAGGGCAACCTGCGCCAGAGCATCTGGCTGACCACCCTCGGCCCCGGCTACATCGCCGACGCCTTCCGCTGGGCGCACCAGGCCGACCCGCACGCCAAGCTCTACATCAACGACTACAACCTCGAGTGGAACACCGCCAAGATCGCCCAGACGCTGAACATCGTCAAGGACCTCAAGTCCAAGCGCGTGCAGATCGACGGCATCGGCTTCCAGGGGCACCTGGGCATCCAGTACGACTACCCCGGCGACTTCCCCGCCGTCATGCGCCAGTTCACCGACCTCGGCCTGGAGGCCGCGATCACCGAGGCGGACGTGCGCATGGTCCTGCCGGTCACGCCGGAGAAGCTCGCCACCCAGGCCGACTACTACCGGCGCATGCTGTCCACCTGCGCCGCCAACCGGCGCTGCGTCGAGTTCACCGTCTGGGGCTTCACCGACCGCCACTCGTGGGTCCCCGGCGTCTTCACCGGTGAGGGCGCCGCCTGCATCACGGACGAGAACCTGGCGCACAAGCCCGCCTACGACGCCCTCCTCGGCGTCCGCAGGGCCTGAGCCCGAGGCCCGGCTCCGGCGGCCGTCCAACGGCCGGCCGCCGGAGCCGGTCCTGGGAAAGGTTCACTCGGACGGCGCGGGCGCGGGACGCACCGGGACGTCCGCCGCGTCCCGCAGCAGAGCGGCCAGTTGCCCGGCGTTGGTCTGGGCGTAGTCGCGGTAGCAGTTGTTCATCAGGACGTGCGTGGTGTCGGCCTCGCCCGCCAGTTCGCGCAGCCGCGGCGACCACTCCCGCAGTTCCTCCGGCGAGTACAGGTAGCCGAACTTCTCGTGGATGTCATGGCTGGTCCACTTCGCGCTGTGGCCGTGGAACCGCACCACCGCGAGGCCGGAGGTCGCCGCGACCACCGGCGGCACCGAGCACGGGTGCCCCTGCGGCATGTCCACGCACACGTACGGGATGGCGTACGAACGCAGGAAGTCCAGCGTCTCGGCGCGGTTCTCGGCGGACATCCACGTCCGGTTGCGGAACTCCACCGAGATGGGCAGCGGCTCGCAGCGGCGCTTGCATTCCAGGATGTACCGCTTGTTGCGCTCGCCGATGGGGAACCAGCGGGGGAACTGGAACAGCACCGCCCCGAGTCTGCCCGCCTCCTGGAGCGGCAGCAGCGCGGACACGAACGCCTCCCACACCTGGTCCACGACGCCCGGCGGAAGGTCGGCCGCGTACAGGTTCTTCTTCCCCGCGCCGTCCCCGTCGGCCGCCGGTCCCGCGTCGCCGCCCGGCCGCAGCCGCCGCGGCAGCGCCGCCGGACGGGTGGGATGGCCGGTGAGCAGCGAGAACGCCTTGACGTCGAAGACGAACCCCGGCCGGGTCCGCTCGGCCCACAACCGCGCCGTCTCCTGCGAGGGCGGCGCGTAGTAGGTCGAGTCGACCTCGACGAGCGGGAAGTGGCCCGCGTAGAACCGCAGCCGCTCCTCGGCCGTCGTGACCCCCGGCGGGTACCACCCCGACGCCAGCAGCGTCTTGTCCGTCCACGACGCCGTGCCGACGAGGACCTCGCCCATCGCGTCAGTGGCTCTCGCGCCCGGCCCGCCCGGCTCGTCCGGTCCTGCGGCCGAGGACGTGGTAGGTCTCGCCGCGGGCGACATAGTGCACCCGGTCCGCGAGCCCGAGGCGGTTGACGTGCCGGCGGAAGTCGTCCAGCCCCGAGCTGAAGGCCTCGTAGTCGTCGTAGTGGACGGGCACGGTGTGGTCGGCGCCGATCAGCTCGACCCACTGGGCGCCCTGCATGCCGTCCATGGTGACCAGCAGAGTGCCGAGCAGCTTGGTGCCGCCCAGGTGCACGATGGCGACGTCGATGTCGGGGAAACGCCGGGGGATCGCGTTCAGGCGATCGTCCAGCAGCGTGTCCCCGCTGATGTGCAGGCGCAGGTCGACCTTGCCGTCCTCCCCGCCGAACTCCAGCATGCCGCCCATGACCGGCGGCAGCAGACGCTCGGCCGGTCCGGGCGCGTGACGCGCCGGCAGCGCGGTGATCTTCAGGCGGCGGCCGTCCCGCAGCATCACCCGGTCCTGCCAGGTCGAAAGGCCGATCGCGTTGCCGAACCCCTGACGCCTGAGCCGCTCTGCGGCGTGCGGGGTGGTGAAGATCGGCAGACGCCGGTCCAGGCCCTGCCGGGCGACCCGGTCCCAGTGGTCGCCGTGCATGTGGGACAGCACGACGGCGTCGATGGCCGGCAGCCGCCCGATCTCCATCGCCGGATCGGTGCGGCGGCGCGTGCTGATGCCCCAGCCGAGGTACGCGCGCTGCCCCCGGTGCAGGAAGTTCGGATCGGTCAGCAGTGTGAAGCCCTGGCAGCGGATCAGCGTCGTGGCGTTGCCGATGAAGTACACGCTCGCTTCGGTCGGATCAGACATTTCGACCCCCCGTTCCCTGATATTTCAGGTTATGCAAAGTGGTCGGGAGGGAGCCCTCCGGGGGTCGGGGACTGCTCGAAGGGCAGCCCCACGTAGTTCTCCGCCAGCGTCGCCGCCGCCGCCTCCGACGAGGTCACGTAGTCCAGGTAGGACAGCTGGAGCCGCCGGCCGTAGGGGTCCTCGGAGTCGAAGGTGTGCAGCAGCGTCGTCATCCACCAGGAGAAGTGCTGGGCCCGCCACACCCTGCTCAGGCACGTCCGCGAGTAGCCGTCCAGCGCGTCGCGCGAGCCGGTCGCGTACCACAGGGCCAGCGCCTCGGTCAGCACGCGCACGTCCGCCACCGCCAGGTTGAGGCCCTTGGCGCCGGTCGGCGGGACGATGTGCGCGGCGTCCCCGGCCAGGAACAGCCGCCCGTACTGCATGGGCTCGGCCACGAAGCTCCGCATGGGCGTCACGCTCTTCTCCAGGATCTCCCCGGTGGCCAGGACGAAGCCGGGGACCGTCTCCAGGCGGGCCTTCAGCTCCGCCCACACGCGCTCGTCGGGCCAGGCCGCGACGTCCTCGTCCGAGGCCACCTGCAGGTAGAAGCGGCTGACCTCCGGGGAGCGCATGCTGTGCAGGGCGAAGCCCCGGTCCGTGCGCGCGTAGATCAGCTCCTCCGCCGACGGCCGTACCCGGGCCAGGATGCCGAGCCAGGCGAAGGGGTACTCCCGCTCGTACTCCGTCAGCGCGCCCGCCGGGACCGACGGGCGCGAAACCCCGTGGAAGCCGTCGCACCCGGCGACGAAGTCGCAGTCGAGCCGCTCACCGCCGAAGGTGAGATACGGCCGGTCGGTGTCGAGATCATGCGGGATCACGTCGTCGACCTCGAACCGGACGTCCCCGCCGTCGGCGAGCCGGGCCGCGATCAGGTCCTTGACGACCTCCTGCTGACCGTAGACGGTGATCGACCGCCCCGGGACGAGCTTCTCGAACGCGACGCGGTGCCCCGCGCCGCCGTACCTCAGCTCGATGCCCTGGTGCGGCAGGCCCTCGCGGCGGAGCCGGTCGCCCACGCCGGCGGCCACGAGGGTGTCGACCGTGCCCTGCTCCAGGACGCCGGCCCGCACCCGGCGTTCCACGTGGTCGCGGCTGTGACGCTCCAGCACCACCGAGGAGATGCCCCTGAGGTGGAGGAGATGGGAAAGCAGGAGGCCCGCGGGGCCCGCTCCGATGATGGCGACCTGAGTGCGCATACGACGAAGCATCCTGCGCCGTGGGGCGGGGACACGAGCGGGCGCTTCCACTCAGCGGAAAGGTGGCACAATATCCACAGCCTGTGGACGACCAGGGGAGGGTGGATGGCCGGAGGATCCCGCGAACCCGGCCGATCGGTGACCTCCCGCGTGCTGGCCGTCCTCGGCGCCTTCGACGCCGACCACAGCGCGCTCACCCTCACCGACATCGCGCGGCGCAGCGGCGTGGCCCTGACCACCGTCCACCGGCTCGCCCGCGAGCTGGAGGCCGCCCGGATGCTCGGCCGCGACGACCGCGGGCGCTACCACATCGGGCACCGGCTCTGGGAGCTCGGCCAGCTCGCGCCGCGCCGCCTGCTGGAGGTGGCCCACCCCTGGATCCAGGACCTGTACGCCGAGACCGGCGAGAACGTCCATCTGGCGGTGCGTGACGGAATGGAGGTGCTCTACGTCCACAAGGTGTACGGGCGCCGCGCCGTGCCGATCGTCTCCCGCACGGGCGGGCGCCTGCCCATGCACCCCACCGGCGTCGGCAAGGTGCTCCTCGCCTACGAGTCCGAGTGGTTCGTCACGTCCTATCTCGCCCGCACGCTCGAAAGGCCCACCCCGCACACCGTCACCGAGCCGGGACGGCTCGCGCGCGAGCTGGCCTCCGTGCGCGCCCAGGGGTACGCCTTCACCTACGAGGAGATGACGCCCGGCTCCTGCTCGGTCGCGGCCCCGATCCACCGGGACCGCGGTGGTGGTGAGGGTGGTGGCGGCGACGGTGTGCCCATCGCCGCCCTCGGCGTCGTCGTCTCCTCCCGCAGGGCCCGGGAGCTGCCCCGGCTCGTCGAGCCGCTGCTGGCCACGGCGCGCGAGATCGCCCGCGCGTACGCGGCGTCTCCGCCGGCGAGCTGAGCCGGGCGGCGACCCGGCCCGCCTCGCGGAGAGCGTCCTGCGTCAGCCGATGGAGAAGAGCTCCCGCAGGTAGCGCAGCTGCTCGTCGCGCTGCCGGCTGCCCCCGCCCTCGTGGCCGTTCCACGGGTACACCGAGATGTCCTTGCGCCCCGCCCAGTGGTTGTAGGCGCCGAAGACCGTGGACGGCGGGCAGATGAGGTCCATCAGCGCCACCGAGTACAGGGCCGGCACCCGGCCGCGGGCGGCGAAGTTAAGCCCGTCGAAGTACGACAGCGTGCGGAACACCCGCTCCTCGCTGTCGCGCAGGGACGACATGAACTGCACGAGCTCCTGGTAGGGGAAGCTGTCGGTGATCTCCACCGCCCTGCGGAAGTGCGTCAGGAACGGCACGTCGATCAGCGCGGCCTTGACCTTCGGCTGCAACGCCGCGGTGGCCTGCGCGATGCCGCCGCCCTGGCTGATGCCGGCCACCGCGATGCGCTCGGGGTCCACGGCGGGGTGGGAGGCGGCCACGTCCACCGCGCGCACGGCGTCGGTGAAGACGCGGCGGTAGTAGTACTGCTCGGGGTCGAGCACACCCCTGGTCATCATGCCGGGCGCCTGGGGGTGGTCGCCGCCGTGCGGGTCGCCGGTCGAACCGGAGTGGTAGATGTTGGCGCCGCCCTGGCCGCGCGTGTCCACCACCAGCACCGCGAAACCGGCGGCCGGCCACACCGTGTGGTCGACGGGCAGCCCCCGCCCGCCGGAGTAGCCGATGTACTGGACGACGCACGGCACCCGGCCGGCGCCCTCCGGCACCAGCATCCACGCCTTGATCGGGTCGCCGCCCCAACCGGCGAAGGTGGTGTCCTGCACCCGCACCCCGGTGAGCGGGGCGTCGAAGTCGGCGAAGTCGGGCGCGAGGTCGTGGCCGGCGGCCTCGTCGAGGGTCTTCTTCCAGAACGCGTCGAAGTCCGCGGGCTCGTCGCGCTCCGGACGGTACTCGCGCAGTTCCGACAACGGCAGGTCGAACAGGGCCATATACCTCTCCCAGGGTGAATGAGGTCACCGACCGCTCGATGGCGCCCCGGTGACGTGCGCGCGCCGCGGTTCGCATGCTATCGGCGGGGTGATGTGCCGGTCGATGTCCGGAGATATGCATATTCGGGCGATTCGATGGGCGGACGGAAACCTGCCAGGAGCTGACAGCCATGCGCGGCAGAGTTACCCCATCACCACCGCATCACCTTCACGAGCAGGGAGGCCGCTGTGCCACGAGCGAACGGCGCGTTCGACATCGAGGGCTGGGAGCCCGAGACCTACGACGAGCGCGAGGGCGCGACGCTGTCGCGCGTCCACATCACCAAGACCTTCCGCGGCGACCTGGAGGGCGGCAGCACCACCGACATCCTCACCGCCATGACCCAGGTCGAGGGCTCGGCCGCCTACGTGGGCCTCGAACGCTTCACCGGCACCCTCCACGGCCGCAAGGGCACCTTCGTCCTGCACCACAGCGCCACAGGATCCGCCGGCGAACAGTCGCTGAGCTGGACCGTCGTCCCCGACTCCGGCACCGGCGAACTCCTCGGCATCCGCGGCGGAGGCCAGATCGCCAACGACGACGGCGCCCACACCTACACCCTCGACTACGACCTGGCCTGACCCGGTCGAAAACGGGCCTGGACACCGGGCGCGCACCGGAGCATCCTGACCTTGTACGGAGTAGCCCCTGATCAAGCCGTTGGTCGGCTCTTACCTGAAGGGCCGATACTCGTAACGGATGCCGCGAAGCGGGTTCCGTATCAGAAGATTGTGGACAACCGCTTCTCCGCCGAACAAGGGAGGAAGCCGATCCCTTGCTAGGCTGCAAGCATCTGTTAGGAACCCGGCGTCGTCCCATCCCTGGCTGATGGGACCGTTGAGAAGTGGGGTCACACCGTGAAGAAGCTGCTCGTTCTCGCGCTCGTCGCCCTTGGGGGGCTGCTGGTCTGGCGCAAGGTTCAGGCCGATCGCGCCGAGCTCGACCTGTGGACTGAGGCCACCGGCAGCGAGAACTGACCACCCGGGCAGCCGAGCGGGTGCGTGATGGCTCTGGATCAAGGCGGAGGTGACGGCATGACCGACGCCTCACCCATCAAGCTCGCCTGCCTCGATCTGGCCGGCACCACGATCGGTGACATCGCCATGGTGGAGCGGGCGTTCGCTGAGGCGATCGCGACGCAGGGCATAGTCCCCGGGACCGGGGCATATGCGCGCGCCATGGTGCACGTGCATCGGTCCCGGGGATGCCCCAAGATCGAGGTCTTCCGCGGCATCTTCCCCACCAACGAGGCCCAGGCCCAGGCGGCCAACCTCACCTTCGAGCGCTCCTACGAGGACGCCATCGACCGCGCCGGCCTGTTCCCCGTCCCCGGCACCGTCGAGGCCCTGGAGAAGCTCCGCGCCGCCGACGTGAAGATCTGCGTCATCACCGGTTTCAGCCGCCGCACCCTCGGCCGCGTCCTCGGAGTCGTCGGCTGGATGGACAAGATCGACCTCGCCCTCTGTCCCGAGGACGCCGGCCGCGGCCGCCCCTGGCCCGACATGGTCCTCACGGCCCTGCTGCGCCTGCGCGTCGACGACGTCCGTCAGGTCGCCGTCGTGGGCGACTCCGAGAGCGACATGCTCTGCGGCAGCCGAGCGGGCGCCTCCGTCGTGGCCGGGGTCCTGTCCGGCGTCCACAGCCGCGAACGCCTCCTCCGCGGCGGCGCCACCACGGTCATCGACTCCATCGCCGACTTCCCCGCCCTCGTCCTCGACGGCGACCCCGCCAACGCACCAGTAGCCACCTCCTCCCGGTAAGCTGTCCACCGACAAGGGGCCTTAGCTCAGTTGGCAGAGCGCCTGCTTTGCAAGCAGGATGTCAGGAGTTCGAATCTCCTAGGCTCCACCAGCCAAAACGCCCGTCCCCGCACCAGGGAAAGCGGCGTTCGTGCCACTAACGTGCCATTAGCGGGCAGGCCGAGCTGGGGTCTGAGCACGGCGTAGTCGACGAATGCCGAGTGGTCCGTCCTCGCCACCGTGATCCACTTCTTCCAGCCCTTCAGGCCGGGCCAGGAGTCCGGCCACGAGCGGTCCTTTCCGCTGGGCGTGTGCAGCGCCTGTGTCCCGATCAGCATGAAGGGCCGCTTCAGCGACTTGACCAGCGGGTTGAAGCTGCCGTCCAGGTTGACGCCGGCCCACACCCGAAACGCCGCCTCACGTGATCGCACGTCTCCTGTGGGCGTCGGCCGCTTGAGCAGGGCGGAGAGCCGTCTACGTCGTGACTGGCGCTCGTTCGCAAGCAGGAAGTCAGGGGTTCGAGACGCCTCGCTCGAGCGGGGAGGCGGTTGCGTGGTTCAGCGCATGAAGGGTTTGAAGATGGAAACCACCTTCGTGGCAGCACGGTCGGCGTCCCCGTCCGCGATCGCCTCGACCAGCTCGTGGTGGTAGCGGTGTGCCGCGTCGTCGTCCTCGCCCTTCTCGTCGCGCATGTGGGCAGCGAAGATGTCGAGCATGCTGGAGTACAGCTTGACGTAGAGAGGGTTGTGCGTCGCCGCCACGATCGCGTGGTGCAGGGCGAGGTCCGCGCTCGCTCGCAGGTCGAGATCATCGGTCGACCAGCTCGCTTCTCGACGGTCACGCAGCTCGCGCAGCAGTTCGACGTCGGCATCTGAGCGGTTCAACGCGGCCAGTGACGCTGCAGCGCTGTCAAGGGCAAGGCGTAGTTCCAGGTAGTGGCGACGGGTGCCACCGGCGAGCTGACGTTCAAGAGTGCCTGTCAGCTCAGAGTTGGAGATGACGAAGGTGCCGCGGCCCTGCTCACGGCGCAGTAGACCTGCGTGCACCAGCGACTGCAGCGCCTCGCGCACCGTGTTCCGGCCGATCCCGAACTCCGACACCAGTGCGGCCTCGGTAGGTATCCGCCCACCGACCGGCCAGCGTCCAGAGACCACCTCCTCGCGGAAGCGCTCGGCAGCCTGGTCGATGAGTCCCACTCGACGCATGGGCTGTCGCGTGCCAGAATCTTCGGAACTCATCCCATAATCCCATCATCTGCTGACCTTGCACCGGAGTATAACGTGACATCGCTCTCCTCATCGCTCGTTCCCTTGCACCGTGGGCGCCTGATCTTGTGGGCCTGGCTCGCCATCGCATTGACAGCGGTCAACCTGCGAACGGCCGTGACCGGGTTCACCCCGCTCCTGGAGATCATCGGATCCGATCTCGGCTTCGGGGTGACGCTGTCCGGCCTGCTCGGCACTGTGCCGGCGGCGTCCTTCGGCATCTTCGGGTTTCTCGCCCCGGCGGTGACGAGGAAGTTCGGACTCGAGCGCACGGCCACTGTGGCGCTGGGCCTGACGGCTCTGTCGCTCCTGATGCGCGCCTTGTCTCCAACGCCCTCGTTGCTGGTGCTTTCGACCGTGCTGGCTCTGGCCGGAATCGGAGCCGCGAACGTCGTCATCGTCCCGTTGGTGAAGGTCTGGTTCGCCGATCGACTGGCCCTGGGGACCTCGCTTTACCTGATCCTCCTGCAGACGGGTCAGTTCATCGCCCCGCTCCTCGCGGTCCCGGTAGCGGAAGCGGCGACGTGGCGGCTCTCGGTGGGTATCTGGGCGGGACCGGCTGCTGTGGCCGGTGTGGTCTGGCTCGTCCTGGCAGTCAGGCTGCCCGCCGATCACCACGCGCCCGCGGCCGTGACGGCGACCGATGCGGGCCCGAGGATCAGCCGGTCATCGACCGTCTGGGGCCTGGTGATCCTCTTCGCGATGCTGTCGCTGTCCAACTACGGGATCATCACCTGGGTCCCGGCAGTGCTCACCGACGCAGGAGGCGACGCGGCACTGGGTGGCTCCATGGTCGCGCTCTACTCGGCATGGGGCATGCTCGCGGCCTTGGTGGTTCCGCACCTGGCCACGCGCATGATGAATCCGTTCATCGTGGTCGTCGGGTGCGCGATCTTCCTGGTAGCGGGATATCTGGGCCTGCTCCTGTCCCCGCTCGACGGCACGCTGATGTGGATGTGCGCGCTGGGAATCGGGGTGAGCACCTTCCCGCTCTGCATGACCCTCATCAACCGTCGCACCAAGAGCCCGCAGACGGCTTCTGCCGTGTCGGGCTTCGTTCAAGGCATCGGCTACGGGCTGGCGTGCTTCGGCCCGATCGGGTTGGGCGTTCTGCGCGAAGCGACCGGATCATGGTCGATCCCGCTCCTGGTGCTCGCCGTGACCGCCATCCCAGGGGTGATCGCCGGCTGGTTCGCTTGCCGTCCTCGCTTCGTGGAGGGTTCTGCGCCACAGCCGACGAAGCGCGACGCTGACCAGCAGCGCCCCTGACCGCCAGGCCAGCCCACGACGCGTGCCCGTCGCCGCCCCTATGCCGGCGACGGGCAGGGCGTGTTCTGTGCGGCCCGGACCGGCCGGACTCACTCGTCGCCAACCGTCCATGACGGTCCTGAGCCGGAGTACTCTGCTGCTGATCTGACACGTGATGGCGTTGCCAGGGCGGGGGCGGCGATGAACGCCGAAGACCGGGTCGAACGAGCCAAGACGCTCTATGAACGGGCGGTTTTCAGCGGCGACGCCAGCGTGCTGACCAGTGCCGAACGGGGCTTGGACGCCGTGGAGGCCGACGTCTCGCTGGCCCGTGGGCGGATCCTGCATGCGCGGTTTCTCAACGAGCGCGCCAGCGCCGGCTCGTCACCCGTCGAGGACCCGGCTGAGCTGCCGTTGTTCGAACTCCGGACTGGGCGTCCTTCATGGTTCATATGTTGCTCAGTATGGCCGTGTGACCGGGACAACCGTGAGCAGGTGGTCAAGGCCTTTGAAATCCTTCGGGTTGCAGGTGTACAAGGGGAGCCGGTTCGCGAGCGCCACGCATGCGATCATCAGGTCCGCTGTCCGGGGACGGGGTTTGCGGCCGGTGGCTATGACGGCAGTCCACAGTTGGCCGTACTCGCGGGCGGCGGCGTCGTCGAAGGGCAGGGGGTCGAACTCGGCCTCGGTGGTCTGCAGGATCTTCATTCGCTGGGCGAGTTCCTGCGCTCCGGTGGCCACCAGCACACCGACCGACAGTTCTGCGGTGGTGATGGCGCTGATCATCATCTCGTCCGGTAGTTCGTCGGGGTCGATTCCGGCGCGCAGGATGAGGATGTTGGTGTCGAGCAACCCCTGAGTGGGGGTCATTCCCCGTCCTCTGCGAACTCGCCTCTGCTGTAGGCGCGATCGTAAGGGTCGTAGAGGTCATCATTGACATGGCAGTCCATGTCCTCGCGGTACTTTCGGTCGTCCAGGCGAGGCATGCCGCGGGACACGGCGGCGAACTCGGCCCGCGAGACGGCCCGGCGTCGCCGGCGAATGGGGACCAGATCGCCGATGTGGTGGCCGTTACGTGTGACGGCGTACCGCTCTCCGCGTTCCAGTCCATCCATGATCTCCGCTGACCGGCTCCGTAGATCACGTTGGGAGATCTGGTGGCTGTGGTCGGGCTCAGGAGCGCTCACTCGTCAACTCTATCGCCGCGTGCCATCTGGTGCTACGCGGTGGCACAGGTGTCGGTGGTTGCCAACGTTGTTTGATTCTCGACGGGTTACGTCGTGAGGGTTGGGTGGAACGTCTGGAGTGTCTCGTTCGTCGCCTGAAGTGTGACGAGCTCACCAGAACTCGACGCGCGGCTGCGTGTCGCGGCCACCCGAAAGCACCGCGCTGACCACCTGCGGCGGCTGCGGAAAGCCACCGAAGAGCAGATCCGGGAAGCGCAGCACACCCTGGCAGGCCTGGAGCTGAAGTTGTCCCAGGAGGAGAACGACGTCACCCGCTTGGAAAGCGGGGTGTCCGCCGTCCTGGCTCGCCTGCTGGGCGTCCGCGAGGAGCATCTGGCTCGCGAGCGCGCCGAGGTGGCCGTCGCCAGGCAGCGCGTCGATGGCCATCGGGCCCGACTGGCTCAGCTTGAGACGGATGCGCATGTGGCCGAGGCGGAGCTGGCCGGGCTCGCGACGGCTCGACATGAATACGCCGAGTTGCTGGCCGAGAAGGAACGACAGCTCATCGGCAGTGGTGATGCCCGCGCCAGAGAGTTGGCCGACCTCGGCGCCGCCCTGGACCGCGTGACGGCGCAAGAGCGTGAGCACGAGCAGGCCCACTACGCCGGGCAGACCGCTCATGACGCCATCGGTGAGGTGCTGCACCATCTGAACTCGGCCAGGCGCGCGTCCACCTGGGATGTTCTCGGCGGCGGTCTGATCGCCGATGCCTTCGAGCACAACCGGCTGCGCACCGCCGACCAGGTGGCCTGGCGAGCCCAGCGGGCGCTGGACGTCTTCTCCCGTGAACTGGCGGACGTCGGCATCTCCGCACACGCTCGCATGCCCAAGGTGGACACGCGGTGGTTCGCTGACGTCTTCTTCGACAACATCATCACCGATGTGATCAAGCACAATCGGATTGAGAACACCCGCGCTGAGGTCATGAAGACGGCCGGATGGGTCCGGAACATGAACGCGCGTGTGCAGGCCCGCCACAGCGCCCTGTCCGCTGAGCGTGCGCGGCTGCTGGCCAGGCGAGAGAAGCTACTGCGCGATAGATGACCGGGCCGGCCGGATGTCGCGGCCCGGTGCTGGAAACAGGCGTCCTACCCGATTCATCGGCCCGCCCACTGCGTGCCCGTTTGCTTGGTGAGCCGGTCACGGGCGGTACGGGCAAAGGTTCCGGGGAGACCGGGGGTCAGAGCAAGGTGTCCTTGATCGCGATTTGGCCGTTGTTGATGACGAACTTCTGGTTGGTGTTGGCGCTACCGCACTGCCACAGGTACACCTGGGTGCCGTTGCCGCGGTTGTTGGTGGCGTCCAGGCATAGAGGGTTGCCGGAGGACAGGGTGGATTTCAGGATGATCGCGCCTCTCTGGACGACCCAGAGCTGGTTGGGGTTACCCAGGCACTGCCACTGGTAGACCCGGGTGCCGTTGGTGCGGCCGTTGGAGGAGTCAAGACACATCACCTGGCCCGTGCCGATGGTGTCCTCCACCTTGATGAGGCCGTTGTCGATGACGAACCTCTGGTTGGTGTTGTTGCCGTCGCACTGCCACTGGTACATCAGGGTGCCGTTGCCCCGGTTGTTGCTGACGTCGACGCACATGGGAGGCCAGGCCTGGGCGGTGTGACCGGCGGGCCGGCGAGTGGAGGCGGTGGCGGGCAGAGTGGTCACCCCTCCCACGCTGGTGGAGATGACGACGACGGCGAGCAGACGGCGAGCGAGCATGATTGGCCCCCATGAGAGTCGGTCAGGACTCGAGCACCATGTCATAACAGAAAGTCCTTGATCAATCACTGTCCGTGCGAGTATTTCGCGTGTCGAGGGCCGGACAGGACCGGAGCCGGGTGTCCGGTCGTTCGCCGGGTCCTGTCGGCTCATGTGATCGGCGCGATCCGGGCGGCGGACGGCGGGTGTCGCGGGGTTAGGCTCGGGCCATGCCCTTGACCGTGGAGGATGTCGACCGGTTCGAGGCCGCCAGGCCGCGGCTGGAGGCCATCGCATACCGTCTTCTCGGTTCCGCCGGGGAGGCCGAGGACGCCGTACAGGAGACGTTCCTGCGCTGGCAGGCCGCCGATGTCCACCGCGTCGAGGTTCCCGAGGCCTGGCTGACGAAGGTGCTCACCAACTTGTGCCTCAACCAGCTCACCTCCGCGCGGGCGCGCCGCGAGACCTACGTGGGCCAGTGGCTTCCCGAGCCGCTGCTCGCCGGAGACCCGATGCTCGGCCCGGCCGACACCGCCGAGCAGCGCGAATCGGTCTCGTACGCGGTCCTCACCCTTATGGAGCGCCTGTCTCCCAATGAGCGGGCGGTGTACGTGCTGCGTGAGGCGTTCGACTACTCGCACCGCGAGATCGCCGCGATCCTCGACCTCACCGAGGCCGCCAGCCAGCAGATCTTCCATCGTGCCAAGAAGCACGTCGCGGACGGCAAGGTCCGCGGCGAGGTCGACGAGGCCGCCGCCCGGCGGATCGTCGAGGAGTTCCTGGCGGCCGCCTGCAGCGGCCGGACCGAGCCGCTCGTGCGCCTGCTCACCGCGGACGCCATCGCGATCGGCGACGGCGGCGGGAGGATCCCGGCTCGCGTCAAGGCGTTCGAGGGCGCCGTCGCGGTCGCGAAGTTCCTGCGGGGCCTGTTCAGCCCGGGCGAGGCCAAGCGGGCTATCGCCGGCGGCTCGCCGGGAGTTCATGCCTCGATCGTCAACGGCGACCCCGCGGTCGTGGCCGTCGTGGACGGCCGGGTCGTCGGCGTCATGTGCCTGGAGGTGACCGCGGACGGCATCGTCGCGGTCCGCAACCAGGTCAACCCCGACAAGCTCGAACGCGCCACCGAGCGGTGGGCAGCCGGGGACCACGGGGAGCCGCTGTTCACCGCCTTCTGAGTCCGATGTGACGTGCTTCACATCGCGTTCCTGTCAGGAAACGGCGAGCCATCCGGTTCAAGGGGCAAAACCGCGCAAGACAGGAGCATGGAGATGCAGCACCGCATCATCGTCCTCGGAGCCGGATACACCGGAGCGATCGCCGCCGGCCGCCTCGCCAAGCGGCTCCGCCGCGAGGATGTCACCATCACCCTCGTCAACGCCGAGCCCGACTTCGTCGAACGCGTCCGCATGCACCAACTGGCGACCGGCCAGGACCTCAAGCCCCGGCCGTTCAGTGAGATGCTCGCGGGCACCGGCGTCGAACTGAGGCTCGCGAAGGTCACCGGCGTCGACGTCGGCCGCAGGACCGTCGCCGTCGCCGACGGGAACGGCGCGAACGGCGCGAACGGCGCCGCGGAACTCCCCTACGACACGCTCGTGTACGCCCTCGGCAGCGGCTGGAACGCCCAGGGCGTCCCCGGGACCGCCGAGCACGCCTATGAGATCGCCAGCCGCCCCGGAGCACTGCGGCTGCGCGAGCGCCTGGCCCGCCTCGACGCCGGGCGGACCGTGGTCGTCGTCGGCGGCGGCCTCACCGGCGTGGAGGCCGCGACCGAGATCGCCGAGTCCCGCCCGGACCTCGACGTCGCCCTCGCCGCCCGAGGCGGCCTCGGTGACTGGCTCTCCCCGAAGGGCCGTGCGCACCTGCGGAAGGTCTTCGCCAAGCTCGGGATCACCGTGCATGAGCACGCCGTCGTCACCGGCGTCGAGGCAGACCGGATCGTCACCGCGGGCGGCACGGTCATCCCGGCCGCGGTCACCGTGTGGACCGCCGGCTTCGCGGTCCACCCGATCGCCGAGGCGACCGCCCTTGAGGTCGCGGGCACCGGCCAGATCGTGGTCGACGGGACGATGCGCTCGGTCTCGCACCCGGATGTGTACGCGATCGGAGACGCGGCCATGGCGATGGGGGCTGGGAACAAGCCGCTGCGGATGTCGTGCGCCTCGGGAACCCCGGCCGCGTGGCAGGCCGCCGACGCGATCGCGGCGCGCCTGACCGGCGGCAAGCTCTCGAACGCGCCGATCCGCTACTTCAACCAGTGCATCTCCCTGGGCCGCAAGGAGGGGCTGATCCAGTACGTCACCGCCGACGACCGCGCCGTGAGCGCGGTGCTGACCGGACGGCTCGCGGCCCTGTACAAGGAACTGGTCTGCAAGGGCGCGGCCTGGGGCGTCGCCAACCCGACCCTCGGACTGCCGACCCGGCGCCGCCCTGTCACGCGGGAGCAGGTCGCGGACAGCTCGACCGTCCAGGCGACGGCGTAGACCACGGAGCGAGGCGGGCGCCCTCGTTCGGAGGGAGCCCGCTCGTAAGGGGGCGGGGAGGCGGGGACGCTCCCGGTCCCCGTGCGCGCCGCCCGGAATCCCGCGCTCGCCACCGCGGGAGACGACCCGGCCGGCGCGCGATCACTGGGCCGGAGCCCCCGGTTCTGCGTGCAGGCGCTGCTCCTCGCTCTGGCTCATCGCGGCGCCCGATGGTTCGGTCGTTCGCCGTGGAGCCTCACTCGGGGGTCTCGGCGAATGCCAGCATCTCCTCGGGGGACCACGCCAGGGCGCCGCTGCGCAGGTCGTCGGACACTGAGCGGAGCCACTGCAGTTCGGCCGCGATGACGACGCGCATGTACTCGGCTTCGAGCATGGCGATGCGAGGGATGCCGTATCCGGTTTCGGCGCCGAGGTCGGTGTCCAGCGCGGCCAGCGTCTCGTCGAGCGTTCGCACGCGCCGATCGAGCGCGTCGCGTATCTCCTGGGGGGCGAGCATCAGCAGGTGGGACAGCGCCGCGGGGAACTCGGGGAACTCCGCTTTGGGGGTGGCCAGCATGTCGAGCAGCCATTCGCGGGCCACGGCGCGTCCCGCGTCGGTGATCCCGTAGACCGTCCTCTCGGGATACGCCTGGTCGCGCCCGGTCTCTCGCACCTCGATCAGGCCGGCCGCGGTGAGGCGGTCGATGGTCCGGTAGAGGCTCGTCCGCTGGCCGACGTTGACGACCTTGTCCTTGCCCCACTGCTTGATCAGCCGCTGGATGCCGTACGGGTGCAGCGGCTTGTACTGCAGCAGAGCCATGACGGTCAGAGCGAGCGGTGAGCGGGTCATGTCTCGATATTAGCGCCAGTGCCACTAGTTGACGAGATACTAGTTTCTCTGACACTATTCGAATGTCGATCAAACGGCGCACCAAAGGACATGGCGATGACCACTCATGAACTGCCTCGGACCGCTGACCTCACCACCGATTTCGTCATCTCGGACGACGGCACCCGCATCGCCTACCACTCGATCGGCCATGGCCCCGGCATCGTGCTGCTGCACGGCTCCATGGAGACGGCCGGCAGCCACCTGGCCATGGCCGAAGCGCTGGCCGACGCCTTCACCGTCCACCTGCCCGACCGGCGCGGCCGCGGCCAGAGCGGACCGTACGGGGACGACTACAGCGTGCGGAAGGAGGTCGAAGACCTTGACGCGGTACTGCGGAAGACGAGTGCCCACTGTGTCTTCGGTGTCAGCGCGAGCGGGGTGGCGGTGCTCGAGGCGGCGCGTACCCTGCCGGCGATCCACAAGGTCGCCGTCTACGAGCCGGCCCTGCTTCTGGAGGACGTCCCCCGGCTGACCGGGTGGATCGGCCGCTTCGACCAGGAGATGGCCGAGGGCAAGGTGGCGGCCGCGCTGGTGACGAGCATGCTCGGGCTCCGGCTCGGGCCGCCGATCATGAACGTCATGCCGCGAGGTCTGCTGACCTGGATGACCGGCCTGCTGATGAAGAGCGAGGACAAGCACGCCAAGCCGGGTGACGCGACCATGCGTACCCTCGCCCCGACTCTGCATTACGAGGGCGTGCTGCTGGCCGAGATGGCCGACACCTTGGACCGTTTCGCCGACGTACGCGCCGACGTGCTCCTCCTCGGCGGAAGCAAGGGGCTGCCCTTTCTCAAGCCCGCGCTGTCCGGGCTGGAGAAGACCGTGCCCAACGTCGAGCGGGTCGAGTTCCCCGGTCTCGACCACGACGCGTCCGGAGATGTCGGCAAGCGGAACCCGGCCGGGCGCCCGGATGTCGTGGCCGCCGAACTCAGGCGGTTCTTCACCGCCTGACCGGGGCATACGGTCGTCGTCGCCATGGCGGGACCCTCGACCGTGGTGCCGGACGCGCCGGTCGTGGTCCCACGCCGCACGGGAACCCCTCGGTACCGTCTGTCGTGAAGGTCGGCGACCTGTTGTGAAGGTCGGCGACATCCTTTCTGGGAATGAGGGACTGACGGGGTGAACGGCGCGATCGGTCCCGAAGACGATTTCCAGGCTCGGCTTCGGGAGCACTGGGAGGCCTCCGAACGTGGGGACGTCGCCGCTGAGCACGCGATCTACGCCGCGGACGCGATCCTGGACTACCCGCAGTCGGGTGAGCGCTTCACGGGGCGGTCAAGGATCCAGGCGCAACGCGGCGGGCACCCGGCCGAACGCCACTTCGCCGTCCGCCGGATCTTGGGGGGCGGCGACCTCTGGGTGAGCGAGTGCGTGATCACCTATGACGGTGTGCCCACATACTCGCTCAGCGTCATGGAGATCACCGATGGTCTCGTCACGCACGAGACCCAGTACTTCGCCGACCCCTTCCCCGCGCAGGCCGACCGCGCCGCGCTGGCCGAGCCGATTCCGGCCCGCGACCAACAAGCCGATTGAGCCCCTGCCGATCGAAGCCGCAGGTCTATTCGGGATGCGATGACGGATCGCGCTCGGGCAGACTGCGCACCGGCGGCCGGCAGATCATGTGCGAGCTTGCGGGTGATGGCGTCTACCTGTCGCAGTTCGTCACCGGGACCAGCAACGGGGGACGCACGGCTCACCCAGGCGGCGACCGGTGGCGCTGGGAGAGCAGGATCTTCGGCGGCGCGTACGACCATGCGCCTGCCGAGGAGCGCCCTGTCTACGGCGCTCGCCGGCTTCCGTGTCGGGTGGGGTGGCATTCCGGATTCCGTCTCACGGTCGAGCACCTGCGGCGCCACCCGGGCTACCGGGGGCAGGAGTATGTAGCGCTCGGCGCCGAGATCGCGGTCGACGGCCTGCTCGATCCCCGCATCATTGGAGCTGCTGCTGGCACCGGGCGCTACGACTCGCAGGGATTGAAGAAGGTCCGGCACTGCGTGGCGCGCTTCGGCTCCTCTCTGGCCGGGGAGAAGTGAGGCCCCTCTACCCCGGTGCTGGATGCAAGCCCCTGGCTCCATGTCTCACGGCGAATGGTCCGGCGGTTCGATGGGTGTAAGGGGCGGGATGTCCGGGTCGGTGGCGGTGCGGCCGTACAGGAGGGAGGTCCAGGCGTTGATGAGGACGTCGATGAGCACCTCCTCGTCGTCGAAGGGAGGGACTCCGGCCGCGGCGAGGTAGTAGAGCCGCTCCCCGAGCCAGGTGAGCGAGGCGGCGACGGTGCGGATGTCCTGGCCGGCGAGTCGCCGGCGGGCGTGCGGGTCGGATTCGACGCGTGCCGCGGCGGCGTCGGTGAACAGGTCCATCTGTTCGAGCCACAGGGTTCGCAGGTCCTCGTCGGAGGCCCAGTTCTCCACGATCGCCATGAGGACGCCCGCGTTGGCGCGCCACAGGCGGGCGCCGTCCGTCACCCCCGCCCGGAGGGCGGTCACCGGATCTTGCTGCCCGTCGATCCAGGGTTGTGCCGCCTGTTGCCCCTGCGTCACGGCTTGGCGCACCAGCTCGGCGAGCACGGCCTGTTTGCTCGGGAAGTAGAAGTAGAAGCTCGCCCGGGAGACCTCGGCGGCGGTCAGGATGTCGGCCACGCTGAGGGCGTCGAAGCGGTGTTGCCGCAGAAGCTCGCGCGTCGCGGACAGGATGCGCTCTCGCAGCTCGGCGGAAGCGGGCGCCGTGCCGGATCGGCGGGCGGAGGGCGCCGTGCGCTTGGAGGGCATGCCGCCAGTATACGACAGCATGTACGGACGGTAAGTCTGTACGTATTGTCCATACGATGTGTATGGTCAGGATCATGACGCGAATCGCGATCCACTTGGTGGTCGGCGACCCCGACCACGCCGCCCGTTGGTACGCCGAAGCCCTGGGCGCTCAGGAGACAGGCCGCATCACCCTTCCCGACGCCCGCACGCTGACCGTGGAGCTCCTGCTCGGCGGCACCGTGCTGGCGGTGGCCGGCGAGATGCCCGCGCTGGGCATGCGCTCACCGGCGAGCCTCGGCGGCACTTCCGCCGCCCTGCACGTGCCGGTCCCGGACGTCGACGCGGCCTGGGAACGGGCGATGAGGGCGGGGGGCACGGTCTTCGAGCCGGTGCACGACGCCTTCTGGGGCGACCGCACCGGTCAGCTGCTGGACCCGTTCGGGCATCGCTGGGCGTTGGACGAGCACGTGCGAGACGTGCCGCACGACGAGATCGTCTCGCGGGCCGCGGAGCTGTTCAGCGGATCGGCGACCGCATGAGGTACCGCACGTTGGGCGCGAGCGGGCTGCGCGTCTCCGAGCTGATCCTGGGCGCGATGACCTTCGGCGAGCAGGGCGGGGTCGGCGCGCCGCTGCCGGAGTGCCGGCTGATGCTCGACCTGTACGCCGAGGCCGGCGGCAACATGATCGACACCGCCGTCAACTACCGCGACGGGGCCAGCGAGGAGTTCCTCGGCGAGCTGCTGAAGGGCCGGCGGGAGTCGTTCGTGCTCGGCACGAAGTACACCGTGTCCCGGGCCCGCACCGATCCGAACGCCGCCGGGAACCATCGCAAGAACCTGCGGGCGTCGCTGGAGACCAGCCTGCGCCGGCTGCGTACCGATTATCTGGACCTGTACTGGGTGCACATGTGGGACCGGCACACGCCGATCGAGGAGACCATGCGCGCGCTGGACGATGCGGTCCAGGCGGGCAAGGTGCTGTACGTGGGGATCTCCGACGCCCCCGCCTGGGTCGTGTCCCGTGCCAACACGCTGGCGCAATGGCACGGCTGGAGCCCGTTCATCGGCCTGCAGGTGCCCTACAGCCTGCTGCAGCGCGACATCGAACGTGAGCTGCTGCCGATGGCCGAGTCGCTCAACCTGGGCGTCACCGCGTGGAGCCCGCTGGCCGGCGGGGTGCTGTCCGGCAAGTACACCCGCCCGGACGGCCCCGCGGCCGGCGTCAGGCTGGCCGCCGAGTCGCTCTCGGACCGGGACCACGCCGTCGCCCGGGTCGTCCAGGAGGTGGCCGACGACCTGGGCGCCACGCCCTCACAGGTGGCGATCGCCTGGACGATGAGCCGCTCCCGCGCCGTCCACCCGATCATCGGGGCGCGCCGCGCCGACCAGCTCCGCGACAATCTCGCCGCGATCGGCCTCGTCCTGCCGCCCGAGAGCGTCGCCCGCCTGGAAGCGGCGTCCGGGTTCACGCTCGGATTCCCGGGGGACTTCATCGCCCAGACCTCGCCGTGGGTCTTCGGCTCGGCGCTCATCGACCCGCATCCGGCCACGACCACGCGGTGACGACCACGCGGTGACGGCCACGCGGTGACGGCCACGCGGTGACGACCGCGTACCTGAACGACTCCACACCTGCCTCAACGGCCCACCCGCGGTCTGGTGCTCGACCGAGCACCAGACCGCGGGTGAGACCTGCGGCTCCGGCGCTAACCGGACCCATCCGGTGGTGAGGACGTATCCCGTGATGTCATCGGATCCGAGACGCTCCCCGGGATCCGGCCGTCCTCAGGGTGCTCGTGGTCATGGAGAGGCAGGGCGGTGACTGGAAGGTCACGCCGTCCAGGAAGTTGCCGGCCGTCGGGGTGCCGCCCGCGGCGGACACCGACTCGAAGGCGAATCGTGTGGTGGTCTGTCCCGGAGGCACCACGTACACACCGGTGTAGTAGCGCCAGGCGGTGTTGTCGTCGGAGATGTCCGGCGAGGAGGCCCCGGACGGGATCTGGGCCACGGTCGCGCCCGGCGCGCCGATGAGCACCCGCATCACGTCGGTGCCGAGACGGCCTCGGTGGTACACCCCCCAGGTCATCGGCGTTCCGGGGACGGTCGGCAGGTCCTGGTAGAGCGTGGAGACCTGGTTGGCGTTGAGTTCGGCGAACTGCTGCCCGTCGGCCGCCGGGAACCCGGCCGCGCTTCCCCGCCAGAACTCCAGCTTGTTGTCGGTGGCGGTGGTGTGCCAGCCGGCGGCCGGGTTGGTGGAGGCGTCGGGGATGGACCAGTCGACCGTGGCCACGGCCGGCGCCTCGAAGCTGCCGTTGACCAGGTTGACCGGTTTGTAGGCACAGGTGACGACGACGGTGACCGTGGCGGTGCTGGTCCCGCAGGGGGTGGCGATGGTGTAGGTGAAGGTGTCGGTGCCGCTGAGGCCTGCGGCGGGCGTGTAGACCACGTTGCCGCCGGAGATGGTCGCGGTGCCGTTGGCCGGCTTGGTGACGCTGGTGATCGTCGGTGAGGTGGCGGTGTCGTTGGCCAGGACGGGGACGCTGACGGCCGTGTCCTGCTTGGTGGTGATGGTGTCGTCGGTGGCCTTGGTGGGCGATATGGACTGCCCGCCGACGATCTGAATCGGGGGCGCCGGGGTGTTGTTGCCGAGCTCGCCCGGAGCGGCGATGACGCTGCTGATCCCGGTCGGCCGGATCGTCATGCTGCGCCCGATGGTCCCCTGCTTCACCTGGAAGGTGATGACCTTCGGGGGCGGGTCGGTCTTGGTGCCCGGCGAGGTGATGGTCAGGGTGGTGCCGTTGATGGCGCCGGTCCCCGACTGGCCGACGACATCGGCGTTCGCCAGCAGCGACGACAGGTCCCACATGGTGGTGTAGGTCCTCACCAGCAGCGGCCACTGGCTCGTGCGGTGCGTCAGAGAGAGGGTGAAGGTGCTGCCCGGTGCGATCTGCCCGCCCCACAGGGACGGCGAGGTGTCGACCGAGACCGACCCGGCGCCCAGCCTCATGCCGAGCGCGTTCTTCCAGTAGTAGCCGACGGGGTAGGTCGCCTGGCCCTGCCGGACACACGGCGTGGTGGCGACGCGCGGGACCGGCTGCCGTACGCCGGCGGCGGCATGCGCGGCGGTACCGGCCGCCGCCTGCGTCCCCGAGGCGGCCAGCAGCGCCAGCAGCACGCCGGCCAGTGCGGTGCGCGCAGACCTGGGATGTTGTGACTTCAACGCCGAACTCCACTCCGTCGTGAGGTACTCCTAGATCGACTTCACGGCGGACGTTACTCTATGTGATCAAGAAGTCGCGCGAGGTGTCAGAGGCGTGCGATCTCCGTGTCGCACTCGGGCCACGCCGTCGATCCGCACCTGTGTCCGGCGCCGGCCTGCCCGGTGTCGAGGTCCGTCGCCCCTCTCGCGTACCCGCACGACCAGGACGACAGGCGGGACGGGTGGTTCGGCTATCCGATGCCGGCATGACGAGAGCGGGCGCTCCCTGGGGAGCGCCCGCTCACTTGTCTTCCGCCTCCGGTCACCCTGACCGGGTATCCGCAGGGTCCTTCCGGGCGGCGGTATCGGGTCGTTTAGAAGAAGTTGCGGTACTGGCCCCAGTCGTAGTGGCCGCGGTAGCCCTCGCCGACGCGGATGCGGAAGTCGTCGAAGCTTCCCTTGCGGAATTTGCCGGTGAAGTGGGAGGCGCCGTAGCGGTTGCCGCGGTAGATGCGCGAGTGCCAGCCGTTGTCGTCGTGCCACTGGAAGTCGATGTAGGAGTAGTCGCGGTCGCGGTCGCGG
>NZ_JBEXGT010000042.1:0-88706 GCF_040607475.1 Sphaerisporangium sp. NPDC005288
CTATCACCACACACCACCCCAAAACATACAACTCATTTAGGTTGTTTTTTTTCTCGGTGTTCACCCCCCCCCCCCCCCGCGCGGGGCCGCCCCCCCCCCCCCCCCCCCGCCGCACGCGTCCGATCGGCGCCGTTCCGGCCGCGCGAACCGAAGGAGTGAGATCCGTGACCGCCTCCATCGTGGAAAGCGAGATCCCCGGCACATCGAGCGCGGGGTCCCTGCCCAGTCTCGCGACCGGCATCTGCACCACACCACTGCTCGAGGAGACCATCGGAGCGAACTTCGACCGGGCCGTGGCCGCCCACGGCGGCCGGGACGCGCTGGTCGACCGCACCACCGGCCGCCGGTGGACCTACGCCGCGCTGGCCGGGGAGGTCGACGCGCTCGCGCTCGGCCTGCTGGACCTCGGCCTGGTCAAGGGCGACCGCATCGGCATCTGGGCGCCCAACTGCGCCGAATGGACGATGACCCAGTTCGCCGCCGCCAAGATCGGCCTGATCCTGGTCAACCTGAACCCGGCCTACCGGGCGCACGAGGTCGAGTACGTGCTCAACCAGGCCGGCGTGCGGGCACTGGTGGCCGCGGAGCGGTTCAAGACCTCCGACTACGCCGGCATGATCGGCCAGGTGCGGCCGCGCTGCCCCGAGCTGTCGGACGTCCTGCTGATCGGCGGCGACGCCTGGCGGGCGGTGATGGACGCCGGCCGGCGGGCCGACCGGCGGGCACTGGAGGAGGCCGCCGCGGCGACCGCCCCCGACGACCCGATCAACATCCAGTACACCTCGGGCACCACCGGGTTCCCGAAGGGCGCGACGCTGTCGCACCGCAACATCCTCAACAACGGCTTCTTCGTCGGCGAGCTGTGCCGCTACACCGGCGCCGACCGGGTGTGCGTGCCGGTGCCGTTCTACCACTGCTTCGGGATGACCATGGGCACGCTCGCGGCCATCAGCCACGGCGCCTGCGTCGTCATCCCCTCCCCCGTCTTCGACGCCCGCGCCACGCTGGAGGCCGTGCAGGCCGAGCGGTGCACGTCGCTGTACGGCGTGCCGACGATGTTCATCTCCGAGCTGGCCGACCCCGGGTTCGCGTCCTTCGACCTGTCGTCGCTGCGCACCGGCATCATGTCCGGCTCGCCGTGCCCGGTGGAGATCATGCGCCAGGTCGTCGAGCGCATGGGCATGACCGAGGTGACCATCTGCTACGGGATGACCGAGACCTCCCCGGTGGCCACCCAGACCCGCCCAGACGACTCGCTGGAGCGCCGCGTGTCCACCGTCGGCCGCGTCGGGCCGCACCTGGAGGTGAAGGTCGTCGACCCCGAGACCGGCGCGCTCGTCGCCCGCGGCACGCCCGGCGAGGTGTGCACCCGCGGCTACTCGGTGATGCTCGGCTACTGGCGGCAGCCGGACAAGACCGCCGAGGCCGTCGACCCCGACGGCTGGATGCACACCGGCGACATCGGGATCATGGACGAGGAGGGGTACCTCAGCATCACCGGTCGCATCAAGGACATGGTGATCAGGGGCGGCGAGAACGTCTACCCGCGCGAGGTGGAGGAGTTCCTGCACTCCCACCCCGACATCCTGGACGTCCAGGTCATCGGCGTGCCCGACGAGCGGTACGGCGAGGAGTTGATGGCGTTCCTGCGCATGCGCCCGGACTCCGAGCCGCTGACCGCCGAGACGCTGCGGACCTTCTGCCTGGGCAAACTCGCCCACTTCAAGATCCCCCGCTACGTGCAGGCCGTGGACTCCTACCCCATGACCATCAGCGGCAAGGTCCGCAAGGTCGAACTCCGCGAACAGGCCATCGACCTCCTCGGCCTGCGCCACCTCCTCGCCACCGAACACGCCTGACGGTCAGGACTCCGGCGACCGGCCGGCCAGGTAGTGCTGGAGGTGGCTGGAGGCTTCGAGCATGCCGGCCGCTCTCCGGGTCAGTTCCGCGGCGCGCTGCTCGACGGCCGCGCGGAGGGCGTCACGGCTCCCGGTGCGGCGCAGGCCCTCGATGATGCCCTTGATCTGCGACAGGGGGTAGCGTCCCTGGCGCAGCATGTGGACCATCCGCGCGTCCCGGACGTCTGCCGGGGCGTAACTCCGGTACCGGGTGCCGGGCTCGCGGCGCGGGGTCAGCAGGCCGGCGGACTCCCACAACCGTAGCGCGGAGGCGCGCACCCCGAGCAGCGCGGCCACCTCGCCGACGCGCAGCCCCCGGCGCGACCGCGCGGACACCTCCAGACCCTGCTCGGGTTCCTGTCCGGCGACCTCCTCCAGCGCTCGCGCCGTCGCCCGCAGCGACAGGCGCTGCCTGTGCAGGGCGGCGTGGGCGGCGTCCACCAGGGCGAGCGCGTGGGCGACGTCGCCGGTGTGCAGGGCTTGCATGATCGACCGCGCGGCGTCCCAGCCGTACCCCGGCGCCAGCGCCCGGTAGGTGAGCAGGGCCGCGCGGTGCCGCTCGCCGAAGCTGCGGTAGCCGGCGGGCGTGCGCGGCGCCGGGGGCAGGATGCCGGTGTCGGCGTAGTTGCGCACCTGCTGGGCGGAGATGCCCACCAGCCGCGCCAGGTCGACGGGGCGCAGCTTCGCCTCTCCTTCTCGGCCCAACGATCTTCCTTCCCGGACAGGGTTCACCAGGGACTTGAAGGTTATCCGGGGCAATGCCCAGTACGTCAGCTCAGGTGGACGACGAACTCTCAAGAGGGCACTTCAATGAGAAAATTGAAGGCATGAATCCGGGCGACATCGAGAAGGAAAAGCCGGACGAGCCGGCCATAGAGACCCGTGGTCTCAGGATGCGGTACGGCTCCGCCGACGTGCTGCGCGGGGTGGATCTGCGGGTGCGGCGCGGAGAGGTGGTGGCTCTGCTCGGGCCGAACGGCGCCGGGAAGACCACGACCATCGAGATCCTCGAAGGGTTCCGCAGGCGGTCCGCGGGCGAGGTGCGCGTCCTCGGCACCGACCCGGACGACGGGGACGAGGCGTGGCGCGCACGGCTCGGCATCGTGCTGCAGTCCTGGCGCGACCACGGCCGCTGGCGGGTGCGCGAGCTGCTGGACCAACTCGGCCGCTACTACACCCCCTACAGCACGGCGGAGCGCCGCAGGCCGTACGACCCGCAGGAGCTGATCGGCTTGGTGGGGCTGGAAGGACAGGCGGAGGCGAGCGTCGCCCGGCTCTCCGGCGGGCAGCGGCGCAGGCTCGACGTGGCGATCGGGCTGGTCGGACGGCCGGAGCTGCTGTTCCTGGACGAGCCCACCGTGGGCTTCGACCCCCAGGCGCGGCAGGACTTCCACGAGCTGGTGCGGCGGCTGGCCGACCTGGAGGACACGACCATCCTGCTCACGACGCACGACCTGGACGAGGCCGAGAGGCTCGCCGACCGCATCCTGATCCTCGTGGGCGGCGTGATCGTCGCCGACGGCGGCGCGGCCGAGCTGACACGGCGCGTCTCGGGGAAGGCTGAGGTGCGCTACAACCTGGACGGCGAGTGGCACGCGGCGTCGGTCGAGGACGCCGCCGGGTACGTGCGCGGGCTGTTCGAGCGGCACGGCGACGCGGTCACCGACCTTGAGGTGCGCAGGACGCGCCTGGAAGAGGTGTACCTGGCGATGGTGCGCGACTTCGAGTCCGCCGGGCACGCCGAGGTGCCCGGCCGGCTGGCGGAGGTGCCGGCGTGACCACTCCCGAGCCCTCCTCCCCGCGCCCCCCGGACCACACCACCCCGAAACCCGCGGCCTCCCCTCCGGAGTCCGACCGCACTGCTCCCCGCTCCCCCGGCACCGCGGCTCCCCACTCCTCCGGCACCACGGCTCCCCACTCCTCCGGCACCACGGAACCCGCGGCCTTCCCGCCGTCCATTCCTCCAGTTGATTCCGGCTCGCCCGGGGGCCGGGGCGGTGCGCGGGTGGTGGCGTTCCGTGCGGGGCTGCACCGGGCGCGGGTCGAGTTCCGGCAGAGCGCGACGAGCGCGCAGGACGTGTGGGGGGCGCTGTTCCTGCCCGCCGTCGCCCTGGTCGTGATGTACCTGCTGCGGCACAACACGGTGCCGGGCACCGGCTTCTCCCTCGGCTCGCAGTCCATCCCCGGCGTCCTCGGCCTGAACGTCGTGTTCAGCGGCATGATGGCCCTGGCCATGACGCTCACCATGGACCGCGAGGACGGCACCCTGCTGCGCGCCAAGGCCACGCCGAACGGCATGATCGGCTACCTGACCGGCAAGGTGCTCAGCCGGGCCGGCATGGCGGTGGCGGGCGCGCTCGTCCCACTGGTCCCCGCCGCGTTCCTGTTCGACGGGCTGCGGCTGGGCGAGGTGTCGTCCTGGCTGACGCTGAGCTGGGTGCTGGCGATCGGGCTGGTGGCGGTGCTGCCGATCGGCGCGGTGCTCGGCTCGCTGTTCGAGAGCGCGCAGGCCATGGGCGTCATCACGCTGCCGCTGATGGCGCTGATGGCGGTCTCGGGCGTGTTCTACCCGCTCACCGCGCTCCCCGGGTGGCTGCAGGTGGTGGCGCAGCTCTTCCCGGTCTACTGGCTCGGCCTCGGCCTGCGCTCGGCGCTGCTGCCGGACGCGCTGGCCGCCGCCGAGGTGGGCGACTCCTGGCGGCACCTGGAAACGGCGGGCGTCCTCGGCGCCTGGGCGCTGCTCGGCTTCGCGCTCGCACCGGCCGTGCTGCGCCGGATGGCCCGCCGCAAGTCGGGGTCGGCGGTCGCCGCCCGCCGCGCCAAAGCACTGCAACGCCCCCTGTGATCACACCCTCGCCATCACACCGTACGTTGTACGATGTTGCTGCTCCCCCCTCTCCGTCCGGAGAGGGGGGAGGACGGCTCGGGCCGGCTTCTGTCGGTTCCGACCCCCATCCCCGTCACCTCCTCCCTCCTTCCCCTCTCTCGACCATGGAAGGTCCCGTTGATGTCCAGCCAGCAGGCCGGCCCCGTCCGAAGCCATGAACCGCTCCGCGAGCGCGACCACTCCGCGGCGGACGGTCACGACCTGATCCAGGTGCGCGGCGCCCGCGAGAACAACCTCAAGGGCGTCTCCCTGGACATTCCCAAGCGGCGGCTCACCGTCTTCACCGGCGTGTCCGGCTCCGGCAAGTCCTCGCTCGTCTTCGACACCATCGCCGCCGAATCCCGGCGGCTCTTCGACGAGACCTATACGGCGTTCCTGCAGAACTTCATGCCGAGCCGCGCCCGCCCCGACGTCGAGGCCCTGCGCAACCTGAGCGCGGCGATCATCGTCGACCAGGAGCGCATGGGCGGCAACGCCCGCTCCACGGTGGGCACGGCCACCGACGCCCACACCATGCTGCGCGTCCTGTTCAGCCGCCTGGGCACCCCGCACGTCGGCCCGCCGTCGGCGTTCAGCTTCAACCGCGCCGAGGGCATGTGCCCCGACTGCGAGGGGCTCGGCAAGGTGTCCGACATCGACGTCGCCGAACTGGTGGACGTCGAGCTGTCGCTGGACGACGGCGCGGTCAAGGTGCCCGGGTTCGGGGTCGGCACCTGGTACTGGCAGCTCATGGCGAAGTCGGGCCTGTTCGACCCGGCCGTCAAGCTGAAGGACTACCCCCCGGCCCAGTGGGAGGACTTCCTGCACCAGCCCGCCACCAAGGTGAAGATGGGCACGCACAACGTCACCTTCGAGGGGCTGATCCCCAAGGTCCGGCGGCTGTACCTGGCCAAGGACCGCGAGTCGATGCAGGCGCAGGCGCGCGCGTTCGCCGACCGCGCGGTCAAGCTGATGGAGTGCCCGGCCTGCGGCGGCGCCCGGCTGAACCAGGCCGCCCGGTCGGCGGTCATCGACGGGCGCACCATCACCGAGTGCTCGTCGATGCAGATCAGCGACCTGGCCGCGTTCGTGCGGGCGATCGGCGACCGGTCGGTGGGCCCGATGCTCGACACCCTCGCCGAGACCCTCGACTCGCTGGTCGAGATCGGCCTCGGTTACCTCAGTCTCGACCGCGAGTCCTCCACCCTGTCCGGCGGCGAGGCGCAGCGGGTGAAGATGGTGCGCCATCTCAGCTCCAGCCTGAGCGACGTCACCTACGTCTTCGACGAGCCGACGGCCGGGCTGCACCCGCACGACATCCAGCGCATGAACGACCTGCTGCTGCGGCTGCGCGACAAGGGCAACACCGTGCTGGTGGTCGAGCACAAGCCCGAGACCATCGCGATCGCCGACCACGTGGTCGACCTCGGGCCCGGGGCCGGCTCGGCGGGCGGCGAGGTGTGCTTCGCGGGCGACCTGGCCGGGCTGCGCGCGTCGGGCACGCTCACCGGCCGCTACCTCGACCACAAGGTCGAGCTGCGCGTTAAGGTCCGCACCCCCGCCGGATGGCTGCCGGTCACCGGCGCCTCCCTGCACAACCTGCGGGACGTGAGCGTCGACATCCCGCTCGGCGTGCTCACCGTCGTCACCGGCGTCGCCGGGTCGGGCAAGAGCTCGCTCATCCACGGCTACGTCGCCGGGCGCGAGGGCGTCGTGGTCGCCGACCAGTCGCCGATCCGCGGCTCGCGCCGCAGCAACCCGGCCACCTACACCGGGGTGCTCGACCCGATCAGGACGGCGTTCGCCAAGGCCAACGGCGTCAAACCGGGGCTGTTCAGCGCCAACTCCGAGGGGGCGTGCCCGGCGTGCAAGGGCATCGGCCTGATCTACACCGACCTGATGATGATGGCCGAGGTCGCCTCGGTGTGCGAGCGGTGCGAGGGCAAGCGCTTCACCCCCGAGGTCCTGTCGTACCGCCTGCGCGGCAAGGACATCAGCGAGGTCCTGGCCATGACGGTCGCCGAGGCGCGCGAGTTCTTCCCCTCCGGGCAGGCGCGGGTGGTGCTCGACCGCCTGTCGGCCGTGGGCCTCGGCTACCTCGGCCTCGGCCAGCCGCTCACCACGCTGTCCGGCGGCGAGCGCCAGCGGCTCAAGCTCGCCATCCACATGGCCAAGAACGGCACCACCTATGTGCTGGACGAGCCGACCACCGGCCTGCATCTGGCCGACGTCGACCAGCTGCTCGGCCTGCTCGACCGCCTGGTCGACGACGGCAACACCGTCATCGTCATCGAACACCACCAGGCCGTCATGGCCCACGCCGACTGGATCATCGACCTCGGCCCCGGCGCCGGCCACGACGGCGGGCAAATAGTCTTCTCCGGCCCCCCGTCCGACCTCCTATCCGCCTCCGGCTCCCTAACCGCCCGCCACCTCCACCTCTACACCGCCGAGCACTCATAGAACCACCCAGGACACGCCAGCGGCCCCGGTCATCCGAGCGTCGGCTGTCGTCGTCTCCGCAAGTGGATGACTGCTGCGCCTATCATCAACGACTCTCGGCAGGAGATTGTTGGACGTTTCTGCACACTTCTTGTCGATTCGTGCACAGGTCGAGCAAGCGTCCATCGTCGTCTCGTCAGTAAGCCGTATCGCCTACTACGCTCTGCGAGGACCGCTTGGCGTTGATGCCGCACCGGTCAAGGCGTAGATGTGGTGCCGATGCAGCTCAGCCGAGTGACGGTCGAGACGTTTTCGCTGGTGAGGGCTGCCGTATGGGCTTGCCGGACCGGTTCGGTTCGAAGGGTGGCGGCTGTGCTCGGGGCCACCCTAGATCCGGCCCTGTCGTTTCGTGCATGGCGTCGCCGTGCTGGGCATGGTGGCGATGGTCGCGAGGAGACAGGCCGTAGGCGGCGCGAAAGATCTTGCTGAAATGGGCGCTGTCGGTCAGGCCCCAACGGGCGGCGATAGTGTGCACGGAGTGGTGGCGGAGTGCGGGGTCGGCCAGGTCGCGATGGCAGCGCTCCAGCCGGCTACGACGGATGAAGGCCGCGATCCCCATGCCTTCACCCTGGCTCTGGAACAGTTTGTAGAGCTGGCGGGTGGAGATGTTGTGAGCGGCCGCGATGAGATCGGCGGTCAGATCGGGGTCGGCGAGCCGCTGGCGGATGAAGCGGTGAATCCGCGCCAGCAGGGCGCGTTGCCGCGCTTGTGGAGACAGACGATCGGTGACGTCGAGGTGATGGGCGAAGGTGGCGGCGATGAGATTCACCGTGACGTCGGCCAGCGCCACCGAGTCGGCGGCGGTGTAGTGCTCGGCGTGCTCCATCACCGCGAGCAGATGGTTCGCCAGCACGGCGCCGATGCCTTCGTCGGCGCCGAACGGCGCCGCGACCAACCGGTCACCCCTGACCGGGCGCAGACCCAGGGACGCCCGGGGCACCTGCACCAGCACGGCCCGGCTGCTACCGGTCGTCGATGAGCGCCTGCCATGGTAGGGCTGTGAGGAATCCATGAGCAGGAACTGGCGTGCCTGAAACATGGCGTCCCGGCTGCCATGAGCCAGATGTCCGTCACCGCTGGTGATCAGCTGAAGGAGATACACCTCTGGATCGAACTGCCGGATCATCTTCGTGGTGCGCCGAGCCTCGACGGCTGAAATAGCAAGGTCGGATATCTGGATCTCCCCGATATCCACGACGCGTGCCCGTGCGTGAAACTCGGCTGGATTTTCACAGCTGAGCAGTGAAGACACGTACATGCGGGAGTACATCTCGTTCCAGCAGGGAAATCGGTCCTCAGGGGCGAGATGTTCTGTACGCATTTCCGTGATGTTCATCAGGCCTCCCTCCGTGAACCAGTCGTCATTGCTCTCCAAGGACGCCGTCGACTCCACACCTGAATCCAGACGGGCGCAGCGGAGGGCGCGCCTTAGGGCACCGTCCCAGCGTCGGCCCGCGGACACTCATCCGTTGCTCGCGTGCGTTTCCTTCGTCGTCTCGTCAGTGAGCCGTATCGCCGACGACGCTCGGCGATGGCCACTTGGTGCGGATGTCGCGCTGATTGATGCATAGGCGCGGTGTCGGTGCAGCTCGGCCGAATGGTGGTCGGGCGTTTTCGCTGGTGAGGGCTTTGCAGCGGATTTTTCGGACGGGTTCGGTCCGAAAAGTGATGGCCGTGTGCGGGGAGTGGGATGGGTGAGGCGGAGCTGACGCCGCCCTTGTGGAGGGAGAACGACAGCTCGTCGACCGCCACCTGTTCGCCGTACACCTTGCACGGGCCGGTGTTGTCGATGATGTCCATGTAGCCGACGGTAGGAAGCGCGGCGAGGCGGCGGAATACATCTGCGGCCCTGGCGAGGGTGCACTTATCTCCACCTTGGATCGGGCGCCAGGGCCACTACCAGGCGGGCGCCCGGATATCGCAGACTTGTTCCCGTGGCCATCCGGACGGTGATCGGTTTCAAGCGCGTACTGACGCTGCTCGCCCTGACCGTGGTGAACGCGGCGATCGGCGCGCTGGCCGTGCTACTGATCTTCTCGTGCTTCGGGCTCGGTTTGGTCTTCCTCTTCCCGGCCACCGTCCGCCTGGTCCGCCGCCGCGCCACCCACGCGCGCCGGCTCGCGCTGGCCTTCGCCGACGTGCAGATCGCTCCGCCTTACCGCGCCGCTCCGCCGCCGCTCATGCCGCAGCGCGACGGCTGGTACCGCGAGGGCCGCAGACTTTACCGGACGTCCTTGGTGCCCGACTTCATGCGAACCTTCGACTGGGTGTTCAAGGACCCGGCCACCTGGCGTGATCTCGCCTGGCTGCTCGGCGACCCGCTGATCGGCGGCGTGGCGGTCCTGGTGCCGCCGCTCCTGGTGGCGTCCGGGGTGGCGCTGGTGGCGCAGGGCCCGGTGCAGGCGGTGGCCGGGGTGCTGCTCGTGCTGGCAGGGCCGCTGCTGGCTCCGCGCGCGGTCCGCCTGCACGGCGTGTGGACGCGGTGGCTGCTGGCCCCCACCTACCGCGCCCGTCTGACCAACGCCATGGCCCAGCTGACGCGGGTGCACACCGACGCCATCGACACCCAGGCCGCCGAGTTGCGGCGCATCGAGCGCGACCTGCACGACGGCGCGCAGGCACGCCTGGTCGCCATCGGCATGACCCTCGGCGCCGCCGAAGAGCTCGTCGACTCCGACCCCGCGGCCGTCAAATCCCTGATCGCCAAGGTGCGCGAGGCGTCCGCCGCGTCGCTGGTCGAGCTGCGGCAGCTCGTGCGCGGCATCCACCCGCCCGTGCTCGCCGAGCGCGGCCTCGGCGACGCGGTCCGGGCGCTGGCCCTGGACAGTCCGCTGAAGGTCTCGGTCAACGTCGACCTGCCGGCCCGCCCCGAGGCCCCGGTGGAGTCCGCCGTCTACTTCGTGGTCAGCGAACTGCTCACCAACGCCAGCAGGCACGGCGGCGGGGGCCATGTCGCGGTGGACATCAGCCGGCGCGGTCCCGCCCTGCGCATCACCGTCACCGACGACGGTCAGGGCGGCGCCGACCCTTCGCGTGGCAGCGGCCTGCGCGGCATCGAGCGGCGAGTGGCCGCGTTCGACGGCGTCCTGACCATCCATAGCCCAGAGGGAGGTCCGACCATCGCCACCGTCGACATCCCCCGCGCGTTCGCCGGACAGGTCCCCCGCCGCACCAGACTGCCTGCCTGGAAGTACGCACTGATGGTGCTCTGCTGGGGGATGGGCTGGTTGCCGCTGTTCCCGCAGGGACTGGTGGCGGCGGCCTTCAAGGTCTACGGCGCTGACGAGCAGAGCTGGTTTCTGGCGCTCTACCTGCCCGAGGCACTCCAGTGGCCCACCATCATCTCCATGATCGCTCTCGGCATGGCCATGCTCATCATCGCGCAGGGCCTCGCCCAGCAGGCCAAGCAGCTGAGATCGGAGGTCAACGTCTGAGGGTGGTCCTGGCCGGAGACCAGTGCGCGTGAATCGATTAATCCTTGCTCCAGGACTCGTATTCACTCACGTCGTCGTCTCGCCGGCGACGGTCTCGCGACAACACCAGGCGGAGATCGCTTGGTGTTGCGTCGCACTGATCAACGCATAGGTGTTGTGTCCGTGCGGCTCGGTCACGTGTTGATTGGGATGTTCGCCTCGGTGAGTGCTGCGCTGCAGACTTCCCGAACCGGAACGGATCGAAGGGTGATGGCTATGTGCGGGGGCGGAAATGGGTGAGGCGGCGGAGTTGACTCCGAGGCGGTTGTTCGCGGTGCGGTTGGCCGAGCTGCTGGAGGTGGCCGCCGATCTGCCGGTGAAGAGTCTGGTGGGTGAGGTGAATCGGCGGCGGCCCGCCGGGCGGGGGCGGCCGGTGAGTGGGCCGCGGATCAGCGACTGGAAACGTGGTCGCCATCTGCCGGAGTCGGAGGCGGCGTTCTTGGTGATGGTCCGGGTGCTCGTGGAGCATTGCCGGGGCCGGCGGGTGCTGCCTGAGCACGTGAGTGCGGGTCTGCTTGACGAGGAGCAGTGGCGGCGTTGGTTGCGCGAGGCTCGGTCGTCCCCGCCTGATCCGGTCGCGGTCGAACCCGCCCACGGGAACCCGGCCGCGGCCGAGGCGGCCGGGACGACGAAGACCGGCACCCAGGACACGGGGGCAGAGGAGGCCACCGAGGCCGAGGCGGCCGACCGGTGGGCGGGGGGGTGTCCGTATCCGGGGTTGGCGGCGTTCGAGCAGGATCAGGCGCAGGTGTTCTTCGGCCGGGAGAGGCTGACCGCGCAGTTGGTCGACGCGCTCGCCGTTCGGCTGGACCGGCCGGGGATCCTGGTGGTGGCCGGCGCGTCGGGGGCGGGCAAGTCCTCGCTGGTGCACGCGGGACTGCTGCCGGCGCTGGCCGCCGGGGAACTGAGCGCCGAGTCGGCCGGGTGGCCGGTGGCGGTGGTGCATCCGACCGCGACCCCGCGCGATGAGCTGGCGCGGGTGCTGGCCGCGCTGGCCGGCGCCGACCCGGTCCCGATCCGGCAGATGCTGCGGAGTGCGCCGCAGCAGGCGCACACCGTGGTGCGTGATGTGGTGGTGACCCGTCCCGGCGCCTCGGCCGGTGGGCCGGCCACCAGCAGCGGTGATCGGCTGGTGCTGGTGGTGGACCCGTTCGAGCGGGTCTTCACCCTGCCGGAGGATGCCGGGCCCGGCGGTGTGGGCTGGGCCGAGGGGCAGCGGGCGGATTTCATCGCGGCGCTGCACGCGGCGGCGACCCGGCCGAGCGGGCCGGACGGTGAGCCGGCGGCGTTGGTGGTCGTGGTGGTGCGCAGCGATTTCCTGGCCGAGTGCGCGGCTTACCCGCAGCTGGCCGACGCGGTGCGGGAGGGGTTGTTCCTGGTCGGGCCGATGAGCCGGCCGGAGTTGCGTCTGGCTTTGACCGGTCCGGCCGAACAGGCGGGGGTGAAGATATCTCCGGCGCTGGTGGACACCATCCTGGGTGATCTACCGGCCCGCGCGGCCGACGGCCGATACGAGGTGGGCGCGCTGCCGTTGCTGTCGGAGGCGATGCGGGTCACCTGGAAACACCGGGAAGCCGACAAGCTGACCAGCCGCAGCTACGGGCTCTCAGGCGGGGTCGCCCACGCCGTCCAGACCAGCGCCGAGACCGTCTACACCGCGCTGCCCGACCACCAACAGGCCATCGCCCGGCAGGTGTTCCACCGGCTGACCAAGCTCACCGCCGACGGCCGGACCGTCCGCCGGCCCATGCCCTACCAGCGTCAGCCCCTCCCCCAGCCTCCGTCGGCCGGTGTCGGCCGGACGGACGGACGGCAGAACGGCGTCGATCCGGCCGATGTCGAACAGGTGGTGGAGGCGTTCGCCGCGCAACGGCTCATCGTGGTGGGCGAGCAGACCGCGGAGATCACCCACGACTCCCTACTGCACGCCTGGCCGCGGCTGGCAGGGTGGCTCCAGCAGGACCCGGCCGACCGGGCCCTGTACCACCGGTTGCTGGAGGACGCCGAGGACTGGGCCCGCAACCAGCGTCGCACGTCGTTCCTCTACCACGGCGAGCGTCTGACCTCGGTCCTGCGCGCCCGGCTCCACTGGCAGGCCCACCCCGACCGCTACCCCGACCCGCCGGACAGCGCGGAGGAGTTCCTGGACGCCGCCATCACCGCGCGCAAACGCGCCACGGTGCTGCGCCGCACCGTGACCACCGCCCTGGCCGTGTTGCTGGTCGTGGCGTTGACCGCAGCGGGCCTGGCGATCAAGGCCAAGAGCGAGATCACCGGCCAGCGCGATGTGGCCCTGTCGCGCCGGCTGGCCGCCCGAAGCGAACTGCTCACCGGCGGCGACCCCGCACTACCCGCGCTGCTGGCGGCCACGGCCTGGCGAATCAGCCACACCCCCGAAGCCCGCGCCGCCATGCTCAACATCCTCAGCCGCCCCCAACGCGCCGTCCTCACCGCCCCCTCCGGCCCTATCTCCGCGGTGGCCTTCGGCCCCGACGGACGGACGCTCGCCACCGTCGGTGACGGCCTGACGCGATTATGGGACACCCGGACCCGCAAACTGATCGGTACGGCTATCCCTGGGTACAAAGGCTGGGTCTCCTCGGCCGCCTTGAGCCCCGACCGGCGGACACTGGCCATCGGCGACGACGGCACCGTGCGGCTGTGGAACACCGAGACGCGCACTCCCATCGGCGACCCACTCCCCGCCCACGCACACGCCGTCACCGCCATCTCCTTCAGTCCCGACGGAAAGACCCTGGCCGCCGGCGGTTTCGACGGCACCGTGCGGCTGTGGAACACCGCGACGCGCACTCCCATCGGCGACCCACTCCCCGCCCACGCACACGCCGTCACCGCCATCTCCTTCAGCCCCGACGGAAAGACCCTGGCCACCGGCGGCTCCGACGGCACCATGCGGCTGTGGAACACCGCGACGCGCACTCCCATCGGCGACCCACTCCCCGCCCACGCACACGCCGTCACCGCCCTCTCCTTCAGCCCCGACAGCCGGATGCTGGCCGGCAGCGGCATGGACGGCGTGGTGCGGTTGTGGCGGGTCAGAACGCGCACACCGATCAAGCTTTCCCTCCCCAGACACCCCCGTGGCGACTTCTGCGTCGCTTTCAGCCCCAAAGAGCCGGCGATCCTGGCCATCGGGGGTGGTGACGGCACCGTGCGGTTATGGGACGCAGCGAGCCGCACACCCATCGGCGCGCCGCTCACCGGCCACAACTACCGGGTGACCTCGCTCGCCTTCAGCCCCGACGGACACACCCTGGCCACAGCCAGTGAGGACAACACTGTGCGGTTGTGGGACATCAGACTCCACACCTCCATCGGAACTCCGCGCACCGATCAGTTCAGCCTGGGGACCCCGGTCGCCTTCAGCCCTGACGGACGGATCCTCGCCATCGGTGGCAGTGACGGCGCCGTGCAGCTGTGGGACGCGGCGACCCGCACGCCCATCGGCGCGCCGCTCACCGGCCACACCCGGACGATCACCTCGGTCGCCTTCAGTCCCGACGGCCGGACCCTGGCCACCAGCAGTTTCGACGGCACAACACGATTGTGGAATACACGAACCGGTAAAGCCATCGGTGCACCACTGACCGGACGTCTCTTCGCGACCACCTCGGTCGCTTTCAGCTCCGATGGACAGACCCTGATCACCAGCGGCCCGGACGACAGCAGTGCGCGGTTGTGGGATGTCCGGACAGGCGAACCCCTCAATGCCCCGCTCGCCCGCAGCCGCGGATGGGATACCTCGTCCTTTCTCAGCCCGGATGGGCGGGTCCTGGCCGGCATCGGCCAGGACGGCACGGTTCGGCTATGGCAGGTCAACACCCGCACTCCCACTCCCGTCGGCGCCCCCCTCGTCGGCCACCCCGACAAGGTGACCTCGCTCGCCTTCAGCTCCGACGGACAGATCATGGCCACCGGCAGCAAGGACGGCACGGTTCGGCTGTGGCAGGTCAGCACCCGCGCTCCCATCGGCGCCCCCCTCGTCAGCCACACCGACGAAGTCACCTCGCTCGCCTTCAGCCGCAACGGACAGACCCTGGCCACCAGCGGCGTGGATGGCACTGTGCGCCTGTGGGACACCGCGACCAGCGCTCCCATCGGCGCCCCCCTCGTCGGCCACACTCACTGGATCGCCTCGCTCGCCTTCAGTCCTGACGGACAGACCCTGGCCACCAGTGGCGACGACGGCACAACGCAACTATGGGAAGTGGGCATGCCCAAAGATCTGCTCACAGCCGTCTGCGCGATCTCCGCTCCCTCTTTCACTCGCGCCGAATGGGCCCAATACGTTTCGGAAGTGGACTTTCGACCGGTGTGCCGCTGACCCTCGAACAAGCGACGCCGTACGTGCACCTGTACACCGGCGAAAGGCGAACGGCCTTAGCCCCGCCCACATCGACAGGCTCGCCTGAGCGTCCCGGTCGCGAGGTCCCTGCCTTCACGCAGGGGTGTCGTCTCCTGACGCGGTCACCTTGTGTGACTGCCCGACAGATGGGTGAGCAGCATGTCCAGCGGTCGCGGCACGCGGTCGAGGTCGAGTGCGGCGACGAGGGGGGCGGCGTAGCGGATCTTGCGGCCGCCGCTCGAACCCATGAACCGGCGGAGCTGGGCGTGGGTCGTGCCCCCGCGCCATGCCGGTTGCTTCTGCAGTGTGCGAAACGAGCCGAGCTCGCCCTGGGCCTCGACGACGCGTTCGACCGTGGCGGTGCCGAGGGCGCGGATCAGCTCGTCTTCCAGGTCGGCGACGCACACGAAGAAGCCGAGCGCCTCCAGATCGCTCCGGCCCAGATCAAACCCGAGGCCGGCGCGCTCGAGGCCCCGCCGGAAGTGGCCTTCCTCCCCGACGTCGCACAGACCGGTCAGCCGGAGGTCGCGACCGGCAGGGCCGAACCTGCGAAGGTAGGTTCCGATGTTCGTGGCACCGCCCATCGCCACAAGGGAGATGCCTTCGGCCGCCAGGTTCCGGCCGCGGCGCTCGGCCAGCGCCTCGATGGCCGACCTGTCGCTGACTCCCTCGACCAGGACCACGGTTCGCGTGTCGCTCACGGGCCCAGCCTCGCACCGCGCCCCAGAAGGTTCACCTTGTTCACGCGCCGGAAGGCCAATGGTCGTTCCACGCGCCGGAGGGTCACCTGCCGTTTCACGCGCCGGAAGGTCACCGGTCGTTCCATGCGCCGGAAGGCCATCGGTCGCGGGTCACGGTCCGCGACCGGCGCGCCGCTCTCACCGCGCGAGCAGCGGGAGCGCCGGGAAGGGGTGGTCCTGCCACAGCAGCCGCGAAGCCTCTTCCGGGTAGGCGGTGACCGTCGACGGCGTGTCGAAGATCTGCGCGAGGCGCCGGCCGGCGTCGTACGCGGGCCAGCCCGGGTCGCCGAGTGCGGCGAACGCCGTCCACGCCCCGCGCATCCGCGCGGACAGCTCCTCCGCCTCCGAGGAGGGTGGGGCGCCGATCAGCGTGGCGGGTCGTCCGCTGCCGAGGTTGCCGAAGACGAGCGGCACGTCCAGACCGTGGCAGGCGCCGAGGGCGCCGCCCCATCCCGGCGCGGGCCAGGTCAGTTCGTACAGGTGGGCCTGGCCGCCGCCGGCGATCTGCGCGTCGGCGAGGTGGAGGCTCGGCATGCGGAACAGCCAGTCGGCGTTGACCAGCTCGTACAGCTCCTCGTCGGACGCGGCGGGGAACGCCTCCCGGTATCGGCGCGCGCCGTCCGGGCCGGGGGCGAGCATGCGCAGAGCGGTGTCGGTCTGCTCGGGCGTGACCTGCCCGAGCACGCCGTCGATCAGACTGAACAACCGGTGCTCGTCCCGGGTGTGCCCGGCGAGAAGTGCGATGTCGCGGGCGGCGCCGTCGGCCAGCGCCCGCCACGGGGTCGTGGGAAGGACCTCACCATCGACGACCGGGGCGAACGGGATCGGCCGGTGGGTGATCTGCCCCCAGCGCTCCCGCCATTGGGCCATCTTCGCGTGGATCGCGTCGCCCGCGGCGGGCAGCCGGGCCGGGGCCACCGCCGACAGGCCGGACACCGTGGGCTCCACCCCCAGCTCGGCGGCGCAGGCGGCGGCGATGTCGGCGGCCAGTTCGGGAGAGAAGAACGTCCCAGGCACGCTCTGCGCGACCGCCCGGTGGAACAGCCCGGCGGCGAGCGGCATGGCCAGCAGCGCGGCGACCGATCCGCCACCGGCCGACTCCCCGAAGACCGTGACCCGGTCCGGATCGCCGCCGAACCCCCGGATGTTGTCGCGCACCCACCGCAGGGCCGCGACCTGGTCGAGCAGTCCCCGGTTCGCCGGAGCTCCGCCGATCTGCGCGAACCCCTCGATGCCGAGACGGTAGTTGAGGGTCACGACCACGGTGCCGCTCACGGCCAGCAGCCCGGCGTCGTACTCCGGCAGGCTGGAGTCGCCCATGGCGTAACCGCCGCCGGGGATCCACACCATCACCGGCAGCGCTGCCGCCGGACCCGGTTCCGGCGTCCAGACGTTGAGCGTCAGCCAGTCGTCGCCGGCGGCGTCCCGCGACCCTCCCAGCACCCCGGCCTGCGGGGGCGGCGGGCCGTACGCGACCGCCGGGCGCACACCGTCCCAGCCGCGCACCGGCCGCGGCGCGGCGAACCGCAGGGCGCCGACCGGCGGCTCGGCGAACGGGATGCCGCGGAAGACCGCCAGGCCCGCCTCCCGGCCCCCGCGCAGAACGCCGGCCGTCGTGCGGACCTCCGGCTCGGACTCGGACGACTTGCTGGATGCGGTGACGGCCACGTCGCGGTCTCCTCCCGTACCTGCTCGCGCCGAGCATCCCAGCGCACGCCATCGACGGGCAAACCATTTACACGACGACTCATCCGGTGAGAAGAAGCGGCCTTTCGACCGGTGTGCCGCTGACCGACGCGGCCAGTGCCGTGAACGAGCGACGCCGTGGTCGGCGTGCGGGGTCTTCCCTAGTCCGCTGTCCACGGACGTTCACCGGCTCGGGCGCCGTAGCAGGCGCCGGCATCGCCGTACCACGACCCGCCGACCCGGCGCCGATCACCGCAGCACGTCACCCGGGTAGAGAGCAGCGCCCGGCGAACGTACGCGGTCACCGCACCAGGCGCGGCCCGGGGTGGAGAGCAGCGCCCGGCGAACGTACGCGGTCACCGCGCTAGGGGCAGCGCGGACGACGCCGAACGGCCTGGCGGTCGTGGGCACGGAAGAAGTTCTTCTGCCGGATGTAGAGAAGCTCGCCACGGCTCCGACTCACCTGTGAAAGCGAAGGGCGAAGCCGCCCGAGAACAGGAGCCGGACATGCGTAAGATCATCTTTTGGGTGCACACCTCGATCGACGGCCACATCGACGGCCCGAACGGCTAGTTCGACTGGCCGGTGATGGGCGAGGACCTGTCGGCGTACTCCGAGGCGCTGGCCGACCGTTGCGACACCTTCCTCTACGGGCGCGGCGTCTGGGAAGGCATGGTGGCCTTCTGGCCGAACGCCGAGTCGATGTCGGACCACCCGCACGTCCTGCAGTTCGCCCCTCGCTGGCGCGACACGCCCAAGATCGTCTTCTCGAGCACACTGAAGCAGGACGACTGGGCCGCCCGGATCATCGGCGACGACCTCGCCGCGCAGGTCGCCGAGCTGAAGCGGCAGGACGGCAAGGACCTGCTGCTCACGGGCGGCTCCGGCCTGGCCGCCGCTCTCACCGACCACGGGCTGATCAACGAGTACCACATCGCGGTGCACCCGGTCGTGCTTGGCGGCGGCCGGCCGCTGTTCCCCCCGCGCGACGAACGCCTCGGCCTGCGACTGACCGACTCGCGCACCTGCGACTCACAGGTCGTGGTGATGCGGTACGACCGCGTCTAGACGTGCTAGAAGCCGGGACGGCTCGCGCGGACGCGGTCCGTCGGTGTACGGGACCTGCGGCGATCGTCCTCTCATGTCCGGGTGTTCCGAGTGAGTCGCGAATCGACTACCGGCATGCGTCTCACAGCCGTCCCGCATACGGTGATCGTCTCCATGCTCACGGAGATACCGAGGACGAACAGAGGAGGCGACACTCGATGGACCGACTGCCTAGCGATCTGCCGATCGTGGAACGCGACGTCGTGCGGCTGGTCGTGCGTGACGCTCTCGACCGGATCCTGCTGTTCCACACCCACGAGATCACCGCCCCAGAACTCGGTCAGTGGTGGGAACTACCCGGTGGCGGCCTCGACCCCGGTGAGGACTACCGCCAGGCCGCCCGGCGCGAGCTGCGCGAGGAGACGGGCATCACGATCGGCGATGAACAGATCGGGCCGCCGACCTGGACCCGTGACGGCTCGTTCCGCCACCGCGACGTCCGCCATCTCCAGCACGAGGTCGTCGTCCAGATCCGCCTGGCCGGGCCGGGACCCGACATCGACGACCGCGACCGGCTGGACTACGAGAAAGAGGACTACTTCGACTTCCGCTGGTGGTCGATCGCCGAGGTGGTCTCCAGCGCCGACCAGTTCTATCCCCGCGCACTTCCCCGCCTGCTGACCCGCTTCCTCGACGGTGAGCCGATCGAAGAACCGCCGGAGATCTGGCCGTGACCCGCGACCACGCCGCCGATCCCCCACCATGCCCGCGTCCGGCCCAGATACTTGGCGGAGCAACATGCCGGAACCTAGAGGACGTTCCCCTGGCGGGTTCGAGTCGTATTCGAATTCTCTCGCTGGTGAGCCGCGTTCAGCGGGATCGGGGTGCGAGGGCGGAGCCCCTGCCTCGAGGTTCGGGGCGGAGCCCCGAAGGAACACCGTCCGAGCGCAGCGAGGGCCATTTCCGGGGGACACGGGCGCCCCAGATGAAGACCGGGTCGTGGGGGCGGGCCGGAACGGCCTGACGGTCGTGGGGCGGAAACGAGTGCCGGGATGGAATGCGACGGCCTCCCCGTGAGCGCCCTGGTGCACGGAAGTTCGTCACCTCGCAACGCGGAGTTCATTGCCCGCCATGGGGTGCGTGCCACGCTTGCCCGCGTGTTCAGGCGATGCGAGACACCCGCAGGGGGTGTCCGTCCTCGACCGACAGCGAGGGACATGTCTGGTACCGGCACAATCTGGGTGATGGGTGGGCCGGCGCATCGCCGTGTCCGAGGGATGACCGCCTCCAAGCGGCGGTTCTGGATCGTGCTGGCGGTGGTCGCCGCACTGATCGTGGGCGAGGTCACGACGGGGGCGCGGGCGGCCTCCGCGGCGCCGGCGACCGATCTGGTGCTCGACTTCGCGGTGCCCGATTTCGACCGGGCGGCCGCCGAGCGGGCGTACTCCTCGCTCTACGAGACCTCGATGCTGGACGAGATCTTCGACGACCTGATGAGTGAGGGCGCGGCCGGCGGCCAGGTCCCGGGGCCGATGCCCGAGGTCCCCGCGGACATCCCTGGAACCCTTCAGATCACCGACACCGGCTTTCGCATCGTCATCTCCAAGGATGACATCGGCGCGTCGGCCTCGTCCTTCGTGAACTGGATCATCATCATCGCGGCGAGCACCGCCGCCGGGGCGTTGACGCTGCTCGGCTGCTTCATGGCGACGGCCAACCCGTACGTGTGCAAATCACTGGCGGGAGCCACCACCGTCGTCACCGGACGTCTCGTCGCCGCGAAGCTCAACGGCGAGGACATGTCCACCCCCCAATTCTGGGGAACGGTCATCGCCGCCGCGATCATCGGCGCGCTCGCCGGCGCCTTCATCGAGTTCGTGACGCAGTTCTCCAAGGCGAACTCCGAGGCGATCTTCACGGCGATCAGCGAGGCGATCTCCAAAGCCGTCGCCTGGCTGGGATCCTGGGCGACCGCGGGTGTCAGGGCGGCGGCCGAATGGTTCCGCGGCTTCATGCCCCAGGTCGGGCGGGAAGTCCCGCCGGCGCTGCAACGTGAGCTCGACCGGCTCGGTCAGTTGCCCCCGGCGAACCTGAGGATCATGCCGATGGGCGACTCGATCACCAGGGGCGTCGGCGGATCCCCCGGCGGCGTCGGCTACCGCCTGGGACTGCTGCAGCAGTTGCAGAAAGACGGGCACGGCGTGGACTACGTCGGCTCCCTGGACGACGGGGCGGGCTCCATCTCCGACACCGACCACGAAGGTCATCACGGCTGGCGAATCGACCAGGTCGACGCGGTGACCGAGTGTGCCATCCTGAGCTACCTGCCCAACGTCGTCACCCTGCACCTGGGGACCAACGACATGTCGCAGAACTTCGACGTCGGCGCGGCGCCGGCACGGCTCGCCCGGCTGATCCGCGAGATCACCAACGTCTCCCGGACGACCGTCGTCCTGGTGGCCACGCTGGTGCCCTCGCTCGACGGCACGATCAACTCCCGGATCAAGGCCTACAACTCCCGGCTGGCGGCCACGGTCACCACTCTCGCGGCCGAGGGCAGACGGGTCCGGCTGGTCGGCATGGGCGCCGTCACACCGGCGGACATGAACGACTCACTCCATCCCAACGCGAGCGGTTACCGCAAGATGGCCGAGGCCTTCCACCGGGCGATCAGCCTGGCCATCGAGAACCGGGTCATCGCCGACCCGGTCCCGGGCGGCCCCTGGTCGTGCGGGCCCGCCCCCGGCAATCCGCCGGAGAGCTCCGGCCCGGAGCCGGCGACCCCCGGCTGGAACCCGATCGGCGAGGCCGCTTCGGGTGTGGGCGCGCCCAGTGACCACGTGCGGCTCGCGGACATGAACGGCGACGGCCTGGACGACTACCTGGTCGTCCAGGACCAGGGCCAGGTCCGCGCCTGGTACAACAACGGCGCCGCAGCCGGCAAGGGATGGACGTGGAAGGGCGAGATCGCCACCGGCGTCGGCTACCCCCGCGACCAGATCCGCTTCGCCGACATGAACGGCGACGGCCTGGAGGACTACCTGGTCGTCCAGGACCAGGGCCAGGTACGGGCGTGGCTGAACAACGGAGCGGCCGCCGGCAAGGGGTGGACGTGGAAGGGCGAGATCGCCACCGGCGTCGGCTACCCCCGCGACCAGATCCGCTTCGCCGACATGAACGGCGACGGCCTGGACGACTACCTGGTCGTCCAGGACCAGGGCCAGGTCCGCGCCTGGTACAACAACGGCGCCGCAGCCGGCAAGGGATGGACGTGGAAGGGCGAGATCGCTTCCGGCGTCGGCGCGACCCGTGACATGGTGCGCCTGCAGGACATCAACGGCGACCGCCGGGCCGACTACCTGGTCGTCCAGGACAACGGCACGATCCGGGCCTGGCTCAACGACCTCGGCGGCCGGGGATGGATCTGGCAAGGGACCGTCATCCCGGGCGTCGGCGCCACCCGCGCACAGGTGCGTCTCCACGACCTCAACGGCGACCACCAGGACGACTACCTCGTGTTCGGGGAGCTGGGCCAGATCAGGGCCTGGATCAACCAGCGCCCGATCAGTCCCGTGCCGGGAGAGTGGTAGCGGCGCCGACCGGCCGGCGGCCCGTCCTGCGCCACTCCCGCAACAGCGCGGTCGCCCACCGGCGACCGCGCGCTCGAAGGTCATGACGGACGACGATGGCTCCCGGTCGCGGCTGTGCGGGCCGCGGCCGGGAGCCGGCGCAGGTCTGGGAGGCAGAGGCGCCTTACCGGACGGGGGCGGGAACCTGCTCCTCCGGGGCGGCGGCCGCCGGCGTCTCGGGGACGAGGGTGACGACGCTGGGCTCCTTGGGGGCCTTGCCGAGGCGTTCGCGGAGCTTCATGGCCGGCTTCTCGATGAGGTAGAAGCTGACCGTGGCACAGGCGACGCTGCCGACCAGGGTGACCAGCAGCAGCACCCCGAAGTTCCCGGCGCGGAACAGGTTGCCGTGCCAGAAGTAGATGATCGCGATGTGCCACAGGTAGACGCCGTAGGAGATGCGGCCGAGGAACAGCATCACCTTGTTGGTCACCACGGCCTCGATGAACCGCGACCGCAGATGCGGCAGGGTCAGCGGGGTCACGGCGAGGAAGCCGAAGATCAGGTACATGACGTGCTCGAGGACGCCCTGGCCGAGGCCGGGGTAGTTGGCGCTGGCCGGGTCGCCGAACGGCGAGACGCAGGCGATCAGGTAGGCGACGAGCGCGCCGGCCCAGCAGAGCAGCGGCCACCTGTAGGCGGCGCGGTAGGCGCCGGGCACGTGGTCCATCGACACCTGGGCGGCGGCCGACAAGGTGGCGAGCATCATGCCGGTGGCGATGAAGTCGATCCACCCGGGGGGCCAGTTGCCCTCGATGGGCCAGGCGCCGAAGGACGGCAGGTGCGTCCAGGCGGTCCAGGCGATGCTGATCGGGATGATCAGCGACAGCGAGATCAGGATGCGGCGCACCCGCGCCGCCGGGGTGGCGGCCCTGCGCGCGATCTTGTGCAGGATCCAGGCGATCACCGGCAGGGCGAAGTAGAACGCGATCTCGGTCGCGAGGCTCCAGGTCTGCTCGCCGCCGAGGACCCAGGCGTTCTCCTGGTAGATCTGCAACAGCAGGAACGGCCGCACGACGTCCCAGACCCCATGGATGTTGTCCCGGTTGAGCGTCACCAGGACGACCGCGATCAGCACCCAGTAGGCCGGAAGGCATCGCAGCGCGCGGCGCCACAGATAGGGCTTCACCCGGGGCGTCGGGGTGCCGGCGATGGTGGCCAGAGCGAAGGGGCGATAAAGCAGCATGCCCGACAATGTGAAGAAAATCGGCAGGCTCACCTGAAGCTGGTTGAGCAGGACGCTGAAGACGCCGTTCCCGGTCTCCTCCAGGCCGGGGGCCTCGTTCCATCGCATCTGGCCCGCGCTGAAAGCGACGTGGAGAACGAGCACCCCCAGGGCCGCGAGCCCTCGCATTCCCTCAAGATGCGGGAAATACCGGCGCGCCGCGCTGGGGGCCGCTCCAGCGGGGTTTCCCGCCTTCTCTGACACGACCATAGAGTGCTCCTTACGAATTGGTCGACGCCACCAGCTTCGTTCCGGCGGTTCCCCGGCGCATCTCACCAATTGCGCAATTTCGGCCGCGCCTCTATTTCTGCGCGCCTTTCATGCCCACGCTCGCGCCGCGAGGGCCGGCCGTAGTGATGAGAGGGCCGGCGGGTCAGGCCGGGAAGGCGCCGGTGATCTCGGCGGCCACGGCGCGCCGGTTTGGCTCGTCGAGCAGGTAGAAGTGGCCGCCGGGGAAGACGCGCATGCGCGCTCCCGCCTCCGCGCGGTCCTGCCAGGCCACCAGCTCGCGCACGTTGACCAGTTCGTCCCGGTCGCCGCCGAGCACGGTGAGCGGCATGGTGATCCGGCCGTCGAGGTTGCGCCGCACGAGGCGGGCCGCGAGGGTGAGGTCGGAGCGCAGCAGGCCGAGCACGTACGTGCGCCAGAAGGGGCTGTCCATGATCTCCTGCGGGGTGCCGCCGCCCAGCCTGACGACCTCGAGCAGGACGGCGTCGTTCCACGCCGCCTCCCGCTCGAACTTCACCCCGGACGGCGGGTGGGCGCTCAGCACGAGCCTGGCGCACGCGCCCGGGTCGGCCAGCGCCACGGCGACCGCGACGGAGACCCCCATGCTGTGGCCGAAGTACACGGTCGGGCAGGACGGCAGGCCGGTCAGTTCGGCCAGGACGCCGTCCACCACGGCTCCGGGGTTCTCCGGCGTGCTGTCGTAGCTCTCGCTGAAGCGCCGCTCCCTGCCGGGCAGGGTGACCCCGAGCACGTCGTAGGTGTCGGGGAGGGCCGCGAGCAGGGGCATCAGGGCGTTGGGCCCGGCCCCGGCGTGCGGGAACACCACGACGCGGCCCTCGGGCTCGCCCCTGGCGGCCCGCAGGGCGGCGGTCCACGTCCCCGCCTCGGCGCGCCGCGCCTGTTGCCGGACGCTCATCGGCCGTCCTCCCATCGGTGGTCCGCAATCATCGGCCGTGCGCGTCGGACGCCCGCGCTCGTCGGCCGTCGTCGCATCGGTCGTCCGCGCTCATCCGCCCTCGTCGCATCGAATGCCGGCGCTCATCGGCCGTTCCGCGTCGAAAGCCCGCGCTCATCGGCCGTCCTCCCGTCGGGTGCCCGCGCTCATCGCCTCGCCACGCCCGCCGGGTGGTACAGGCGGCTCACGCAGGCGGAGGCGAGCGCGTCCAGGCTGGAGATCATCCTGTCCGGGGGCAGGGAGGCCGCCGCGTAGGCCAGGGGAAGCTCGGTGCAGGCGGCCAGCACCGGGAGTCTCTCCCGGTGCCACAGTCCGCGGGCCACCGTGCCGAGCAGCGCCCCTGCCTGGTGGGACCGCCCGGCCTTGACCAGCGTGGCGGTGTGGTGGATGGCCTCCTGCGTGCCGCTGCCGGGCAGCAGCAGGCGGTAGCCGAGCGCCTCGGCGCGCCGCTGGTACAGGCCGCCGGCGACGGTCCCGGTGGTGGCGGCCAGCCAGCCGCCCCCCGGGCTGCGCCGCGCGGCCTCCTCCAGCGTCGCGTCCACGATGTGCACGACCGGCGCCGGGAGCGTCCCGGCGAGCCGGTCGAGGTAGAAGTGCGCGGTGTTGCAGGGAACGGCCAGCAGGTCGGCCCCCCATTCGGCCAGCCTGGCCAGACCGTCCCTGATGGGCGGCAGCGGCGCGTCGCTGCCCGCGAGCACCGCCGCCGTCCGGTCGGGGATGGACGGGTCGGACAGCATCACGATCCTCGGGTGCTCCTGGTCGGTCGTCCCGGGGACCCGGCCGGCGAGCAGGCGCAGGAACTCGGCGGTCGCCAGCGGGCCCATCCCGCCGAGGATGCCGAGGGTCGGCCGCAGTGGGGGCAGCGGGCGCGGCGGGCGCGGCACCCGGGTGCCCACGCCCTCGCCGTCCCGCGCGCCGGTCCTCATGTGACCTCGGTGCCGGCGCGCGACAGCAGCTCGGCCACGCGCCGGGGGATGTCGGCCTCGCGCAGCAGGCCGTGCAGCTTCGGGCCGCACCACCAGTCCAGGCGCAGCCGGCCGTCCTCGACGGCGGCGTTCACCGACAGCACGTACGGGCGGGTGGTGGGCGCGACGGTGTAGTCGGCCTCATCCCGCGTGGCCAGCCTGAAGGGCGCGCCGGCGGGGAGCAGCCTGGACAGGTCGCCGAAGTGGTCGTACCTGATGCGGGCGGCGGGGCTGGTGCGCGGAGCGATGCCGCAGGGCCCGTCGACGGAGACGATCGCCTTGGTCACGGCCGTCAGCGGGCCCACCTGGCGCACGCCGAGGTCGCGGTCGCCGCCGGCGGTGTGGTCCTGCACGTCGATGGTGATGAACTCACCGCCGATCCACTCGGTCAGCACGGTGGCGATGGCCGACAGCACCTTGCCGGCGGGCGGGACGCCGTCGCCCGCCGGGTCGGGGGCGACGGCGCGGGTGCGGGTCGGAGTGCCGGCGGCGTCGGCCGAGCATCCGGGCAGGATGCAGTCGCCGGCGCTGGCCGTCCACCCGGCGGGCACCGCGGCGGGCGCGCCTTCGGGCTGGGCGGCGGCGGCGCCCAGGAAGGACGCGGCCGTGGGCAGCTCGACCGGCGCCCCGGCCTCGGTCTGCGCCCACGCGGTGCACAGGTCGTCCAGGATGAGCCGCCACGACGGGGTGTCGGCGACCAGTTCGTGGACGACGAGCAGCAGCCAGGCGGGGCGGGAGCCGCGGTCGGCGAGGGCGATCTGCAGCACGGGGCCGTCGGTGAGGCTGAGCCGGGCGCGCATCCGGTCGACGGCGGCGCGCAGCAGCCCCGGCTCGGCGGCCTCCTCCAGCCTGGACAGGTCCAGTCCGAGCACCGGCAGCGCCGCGCCGACGCCGCCGTCGCGCTGGCGGCGCTCGCCGTCGCGGTCGAGCAGGCGGGTGCGCAGGGCGTCGTGCTGCAGCAGCAGTTGCAGGACCACCTTGCGGACGCGGGCGGCGTCCGGCCGGCCGGGCAGCTCCAGCAGCAGCGCGCGGCCCCGCCGTTCGACGTCGGCGGAGTGCCGTTCGAGGTAGTCGCGCTGGACCGGCGTCAGCGGGACGGTCAGGTCGCCGGCGAGCACCGGCTTGGGCGGCTCGGGCTCCTCGCCGATGTCGGTGCCGAACCGGGTGGGCCGCGGCGCGGCGAGCGCCTCGCGCTGGACGACCCCGGCGGCGCGCGGGATCTCCTCCACGGCCACCCACTGCTCGGGCACCAGGATGTCGGGCAGGGCGCCCGCCACCGAGGCGCGCAGCTCGTCGCCGTCGATCGGGCCGCGGGGGACGTAGTAGGCGACCAGCCGGCTGCCCAGCCGGTCGCGGTCGGCCGGGTCGGCGTACCCGATCTTGGCGAGCATGCGCTTGACCCGGGCGGTGTTGACCGGGGCGCGCAGCTCCTCGTCGGCCTCGGCGATCTCCAGGTGGCCGACGCGCACCTCCCACCGGGTGGGGGCCTCGTAGTTGTGGTAGCCGCGCTCCTGGTTGTGCACGTACACGCCCACGTCGTTGATCATGCAGTTGGAGCTGCAGAACCCGGTGTCCTGGGGCTGGGACCAGAAGGACGAGCGCCGCTGGAGGAACTCGCGGATGCCGGTCTTGGTGACGTCGGAGTAGCGGAAGTAGTCGACGACCTCGACCGAGTCGACCGCCGCCGAGGCGATGGCGCTGCCGGTCTGGTGGTAAATCCGGCGGCCGATCGCGAGCTTCGGCTCGATCTCGGCGGGGTCGAACACGCCCTGCTGGTAGAACCACGACAGCCGCTCGTCGATGATCTGCCCGCGTGAGAGGCCGGTGACGATGGTGGGGATGCCGCGCTCGTGGGCCAGCTCGGTGCTGAGGTCGAGCAGCGAGCGGAAGCAGCCGTTGCACACGCTCTTGTGCTGCTCCAGGCTCTGCAGGAAGATCTTGTTCTGGTCGGCGCGGGTCATCGTGAGGTGCTCGATGCCGAGCTCGGCGGTGATCTCCTCGACGTTGTTCAGCGCCGTCTTGGAGATGAAGCCGTTGTCGAAGGTGAAGGTCATGACGCGCAGGCCGAGGTCGACGAGCTGGTGCAGGACGTAGGTGCTGTCCTTGCCGCCGCTGAACAGCAGCAGGCAGTCGTAGTCCGAGCCGCGCGCCCGCGAGCGCTCCTTGATGTGGCGCACCATGTCGCCGGGCTCGCCGAAGTAGGCGTGGATGCGCTCACGGTTGCCGGCGTACATGCCGCACAGGTTGCACACGCCGTCCCCGTCGAAGACGATGCCGGGGTAGCGGCCGGTGATGCCGCAGCGCACGCACAGGCGCTCGCCGGCGTCGTCCCCGACGCCCTGGAACACCACCGCGCAGTCGGCGACGCCGTCCTGCCGCATGATCGCCGTCTCGACCTCCCGCTCCAGCAGCCGGGCCTGTTCGGGGCCGAGCTCCGCCGCGGCGGGCGGCGGGTCCTGGTCCGACGGCGTCTCGGTGACGGTGGGCCTGAGGTGCGGCGCCGTCCATCGGATCGATCCGGCCATGTCAGCTCCCGCTCTCGCTCGCGAGCACCTCGTGGGTGCCCTGCGCGCCGATGTCGGTCAGTGAGACGAACAGGTCGTCGAGCGGCGCGTCGCGGCTCAGGATGGCGTTCTCGATGAGCGCGGCCAGCGACTCGATGGTCGGCGAGGCGAGGAACTCCTGCAGCGGGACCTCGACGCCGAACTCGGTGCCGAGCCGGGACAGCAGCTCGAACACCACCAGGGAGCTGCCGCCGACCTCGAAGACGCTCTCGCGGACGTCGAGGTCGTCGACGGGCAGGATGCTCTGCCAGACCCGCGCGACGGCCTGCTCGGTGGGGGTGCGCGGCGGGAGGTGGTCCTCGCCGGGAAGTTCGCGGCGCAGCACCGGCGTGGGCAGCGCCTTGCGGTCGATCTTGCCGCTGAGCGTGCGCGGCAGCTCGGCCAGCGGCACCAGGACGGCGGGGACGGCGCTGTCGGGCAGCCGGCCGCGCACGTGGTCGCGCAGTTCCTGCGGCTCGGCGGCGCCGGTCAGCTCGACGAACGCGCACAGGTAGGGGACGCCGCCCTCCTCCTCGGCGGCCACCACGGCGGCGTCGGCCACGGCCGGGTGCTCGCGCAGGACGCTCTCGACGCCGCCCAGCTCGACCCGGACCCCGCCGATCTTGACCTGGTGGTCCTTCCTGCCGAGGAACTCGTAGAAGCCCTCGGGCAGCAGCCGGCCGTAGTCGCCGGTCCGGTACACCACGTCGTCGGGGTCGCCGGTGAGCGGGTTGGTGACGAACGCCTTGGCGGTCGCCTCGGGCTGCCCGTGGTAGCCGAGCGAGCGGTAGGCGGTGCGCAGGTAGATCTCGCCGACGCTGCCCGGCGCGGCGGGCTGCCCCATGCCGTTCAGCAGCAGCACCTCGGCGCCCGGGATCGGCCGGCCGATCGGGATCGAGGGGCGCTCGGCGTCGGCCGGGGTGACGAAGTGGTAGGTCTTGGTCATCGTCGTCTCGGTCGGCCCGTACAGGTTGAGCAGCTTGATCCGCGAGCCGAAACGGCCGAACAGCCGCGCGGCGTCGGCGGGCGGGAGCTTCTCCCCCGACATCGCGACGCAGCGCAGCGACGCCAGCTCGTACTCGCCGGCGGCGGCCTCGCGGATGACCCCGCGCAGCAGCGAGGGCACGCAGTGCACCAGGTCGACGCGCTGCTCGTCGATCCAGCGGGTCAGCGCGGCGGGGTCGAGCAGCGTGTCCTGCGGAGGGACGCAGACGGTGCCGCCGGTGGTGAGCGGGACGAACACGTCGCGCAGCATGGCGTCGAACGCGGGCGAGGTCAGGTGGCTGACCCGCCACCCGGGCCCGACGCCCAGCAATTCGGTCTCCCAGCGGACGAAGTGGTCCACGCCGGACAGCCGGCCGACGATGCCCTTGGGACGCCCGGTGGAGCCGGAGGTGAAGAACACGTAGCAGGGGTCGTCGGGCCCGGGCTCGTGCGGCGTCACCGCCGCTCCCGCCTCGCCGATCTGCGCCGCCGCGACCCGCACGGCGCCGGGCGCCGCGTCGCTGAGCACGGCGTCGGCCAGCGCCTCGGCGCCCGTCCCGACGACGGCGAAGCCGGGCGCGGTGTCCTCGACCATCTGGGTGAGGCGCACGCGCGGGGCGGCGGCGTCCAGCGGGACGAACACCCCTCCGATGCGGAGGATGCCGAGCAGCGCCGCGATGATCTCCCGGCGGTCCTCGGCGAGGACGGGGACGAGCGACCCGGGGCCTGCTCCCGCCGCCCGCAGGGCGCCGGCCAGGCCGTCCGCCCGGGCCGAGAGCTCCGCGTACGTCAGTCGCCCCTGCGGGGACTCGACGGCCACCTGGTCGGGGAACCGCTCGATCGCGCGTCCTACGAGCGAGTGGATCGCTTCGAAGGCCATCCTGCTTCCTTCCTCTCTGCCAGGGACGCTCGTCCGATCCGCCCCCCGGGGTTCATGCGTGGTCGGCCAGGCCGTAGGTGTCCAGCAGGATGCCGAACGTCAGGACGACCAGGAGCAGGTCGTCCCCCAGGTGGGGGTGGACGTCGAATCCCTCGCGCAGGTAACGGGCCTTGAGGTGGTCCACGACGGCCGGGTCGAAGAAGCCCTGCCGCTTGACGCGCTCGTGGGAGAGCGTGTCGTTGATCCACTCGACGTCGCGCCTCAGCAGGTGGGGGCTCCCCGGGGCCCGGAAGCCGAACTTCTCCCGGGCGATGATCTCCGGGGGCACGAGCCCCTGGGCGGCCTGCTTGACGACGTACTTCTCGCCCGCCTCGTTCACCTTCAGGTGCGCGGGCACCGTGGTGGCGAACTCCATGACGTCGATGTCCAGGAACGGGTACCTGGCCTCGACCGAGTTGGCCAGCGACATCCGGTCGCCGTGGTCGGAGAGCAGGTGGTCCGACAGCCGCAGCTTGAAGTCCAGGTAGGAGCGCTGGTTCAGGCGGTCGCGGCCGGCGAGCATGTCGGTGTCGACCAGCGGGTGGCGCAGGCAGTCGAAGTCGTCGAACCGCTCACGCACGCCCTCGGAGAAGATGTCCATCTTCGACTCGCGCCAGGCGTTGTAGGAACGCTCGTAGAACAGGCCCGGGTCGCCCCACAACTGCCTGCGCACGTCGTCCTCGAGCGCCTCGTCCAGGCCACCGCCTCCGCCGCCGCCCCGGCCGAACCGGTCGAACCGGTAGCCGACGTACCCGCCGAACAGCTCGTCGGAGCCCTCACCGGTCAGGATGACCTTGACGCCGTTGCGCCGGGCGAGCGCCGACAGGGCCAGCGAGCAGGTGTTGTAGGTCTCCTTCACCGGGCACTCGGCGTGCCAGACCATCCGCTGGAGCTCGCCGGTGATGTCCTCGGCGTGGAACTCGGCCTCGTGGTGGCGGGAGGCCACCTTCTCGGCCATGAGCCGCTGGTAGGCCGACTCGTCGATGGCGGCGTCGGGGAAGGTGATGGAGAAGGAGTGCGAGGGCGGGGTCGTCCGCCCGACCAGCGCCGCGATCAGCGAGGAGTCCAGCCCGCCGCTGAGGTAGAAACCGACGGGGACGTCGGCCTGCAGGCGGCGCCGCACCGACTCGCCCAGCAGCTCGCGCAGCGTCTCGACGTAGTGCTCGTCCGGCCGGGCGGGCGGGGCGTCGCCCTTGAGGGGGAAGTCCAGGTCCCAGTAGCGCACCTCGCGGACCTCGTCGTCCTCGACCAGCAGGTAGTGGCCGGCGCGCACGCTGCTGACGCCGCGGAACATGGTCCGCGGGCTGACCAGACCGGGGAAGGTGAGCACCTGGTCCAGGCCGGTGAGGTCCACCTCGCGCCCGACGCCGGGGTGCGCAAGGACGGTCTTGGCCTCCGAGCCGAACACGAAGTGGTCGGCGGTACGCGCGTAGTGCAGCGGGAGGATGCCGACGTGGTCCCTGGCCAGGAACAGCCGGCGCCGGCGCAGGTCGTAGATGGCGAAGGCGAACTGGCCGTTGAGCTTGCGCAGCAGGTCCGGGCCCTCCTCCTCGTAGAGGTGGACCAGGACCTCGACGTCGCAGTCGGTGCGGAAGCGGTGCCCCTTGGCCTGCAGCTCGGCGCGCAGCGCGCGGTGGTTGAAGATCTCGCCGTTGCACACCAGCGCGACCTGGCCGTCCTCGCTGAACATCGGCTGGTCGCCGCCGTGCAGGTCGATGATGCTCAGGCGCCGGAACCCCAGGGCGACGCCCCGGTCGAAGAAGGTCCCGCCCGCGTCGGGCCCCCGGTGGGCCAGCGTCCCGGTCATCCGCGCGAGCTCCGGCTCGGCGATGGAACGGCCGTCACGGAGGGCCATGGACCCAGCGATTCCGCACATGTCTCGGGCGCTCCTTCCACGTAGGCAGCTACAGAACGGCAGGGACCGGGCTAGGCGTCGGCGACGGCCGGGACGACCTTCTTGCCGATGATCTCGACCTGGCGGACCGGCTCGGGGCCGCCGATGATGCCGATCGCGGTGTCCACGCCGAGCCCGGCGAGCCCGCGCAGAGTCTCGGCCAGGTCACCGGCCCCGGCGCCGTCGTCGCCGACGTCGAAGGGGAAGATCACCGTCTTCTCGATGGCGTCGTAGTCGCGCCCCTCGGCCTCGCAGTGCCCGCGCAGCACGTCCAGCTTGTGCGGCAGGTCGGGGCCGGGGTACAGGTTGCAGGCGTCGCCGTACTTGGCCACCAGGCGCAGGGTCTTCTTCTCCCCGCCGCCGCCGATGAGGATCGGCGGGTGCGGCCGGGTGATGCTCTGCGGCAGGTTCAGCGGCCGCGCGAGCCGGTAGTGCTCGCCCTCGTAGGGCCGCTCGTCGCCGCGCTCGCCGTCCCACATGCGGTGGCAGATCTGGATCGTCTCCTCCAGCATCGCGAAGCGGTCGGCGAGGGAGGGGTAGGGGATGCCGAGGCCGAGCGCCTCGTCCTCGTACCAGCCGACGCCGAGGCCGAGCATCGCCCGCCCGCCGGACAGGACGTCCAGGGACGTCACCGTCTTGGCCAGCACGCCCGGGTGCCGGAAGTGGACGCCGGCCACGATGGGGGCCAGCCGGCAGCGCCGGGTGTGCGCGGCGAGCAGAGTGAGGGTGGTGAAGCACTCGAGCATGGGCGCCTCGGGACCGCCCGCGTGCGGGCCCTGCCACACGTGGTCGCCCACGCCGAGAAGCGAGAACCCGGCGTCGTCGGCGGACTGCGCGATCTCCACCAGGGTGTCCGCCACCCGGGCGGAGCCGCCCTTCCAGGAGAAGTCCCCGATTTCCAAGCCAACCTTCACGCCGGTCTCCCTAGGTTCTGTGACAACGTTCTCGCGGGTGTTCTCGCGGGTGGTGCGGGCCGGCCGGCGGCCCGGGGTGGCTCACGCCGGCCGGTAGCGCAGGATGCAGACCCCGGTGTCGAAGACCCGGGTGCCGGCCAGCTTCAGGTCCACGCGGTCCTTGAAGTCCTCGAACAGGTGCCTGCCCTCACCGAGGACGACGGGATGCACCCACAGCAGGAACTCGTCGATCAGGCCGCGCCGCATGAGGTCGCGCGCGAGCGCGGCGCTGCCGTAGATCAGCAGGTTCTTGCCCGGAAGCCGCTTGAGCCCGGCGATCTCCTCGGCGACGTCGCCGGCGGCGATCCGCGTGTTGCGCCAGGCGGCGCTCTGGAGGGTCCGCGAGAAGACGACCTTGGCGATGCCGTTCATCTTGTCCGCGACCCGGCCGACCTCCGCGGGCCACGCCTGCGCGAACAGCTCGTAGGTCCTGCGCCCGAGCAGCAGGGTGTCGGCCGCGTCGAGTTGTTCCTCGACGTGGCGCTCCATCTCGTCGTCGAAGACGTCGATGTTCCAGTCCTGCTGGCCGGTCGCGTTCTCCACGTAGCCGTCGACGCTCACGAACATCGACAGGATCACTTCCCGCACGGCGTCCTCCGCCCCGTCAGACCTTGGTCTTGAGGTAGGCGTCCAGGCAGTTGAAGAAGCTGCCCCAGCCCTCGACGGCCAGCGGCACCGTCTCGGCCGGCAGGTAGCCGACCTGGAGGAAGCGCATCTCGGTGCCGCCGTCGCGCTCGGCGAAGGTGACGCTGACCAGCTCCTCGCCCTCGCCCTGCGCGCTGCGCTCCAGGAACTCCGGGTCCAGCGGGTCGCCGAGGGTGAACGACAGCTTCTCCGGGCGCACCAGGTCGCGGTACACCCCGAAGAAGGGCTGCTCGGCGCGCTCGGTCTCCTCGGTCGCCTCCATGACGATGAGGGCCTTCCAGTGGCCGCCCGGCCGCGCGTCGATGGCGATCTCCGACAGCGGGGCCGTGGTGCCCTCCGGACCCCACCAGTGCGTGAAGTGCTCGGCGACCGTCCACGCGTCGAACACCAGCTCGCGCGGCGCGTCGAAGACGCGGGTGATCGACACCTCCTGCAGAGTCGGCGTGGGGGTGGTCGTGGTCTCGGTCACGTGCTTTCCTTCCTGTCGCTGTGCGGAGGGTGGCCTGTCGCCGGGTGCGGGGGCGGGGCCGAAGCCCGCGGCCGGGAGGCCGGCCACGGGCGTGCGGTCAGTGCGGTGAGAGGGGTCAGTGCGCCTCGGCCGGCACCCGGGCGTGCAGGCGGACCGGCAGGCTGCGGTGGCCGTTCATGATGAACGTGGGCAGCGGCTGCAGCTCCTCGGCCGGGACGGCGAGGTTGATGTCGGGGAAGCGCTCGAACAGCGTGGACAGGCCGATGGCGCCGACCAGGCGCGCGATGCCGGCGCCCAGGCAGTAGTGCGGGCCGTAGCCGAAGGAGATGTGCTCCTTGTCGGCGCGGGTGATGTCGAACTCGCAGGCGCTCTCCCCGTGCAGCTTGGGGTCACGGCCGGCGGCGAGGTAGTTGACCAGGATCGGGTCGCCCTTGCGGATCAGCACGCCGTCCAGGTCGACATCGTCGGCGGCGAAGCGCAGCGGCAGGCTGGCCAGCGGGGCCTCGGCCCGCAGCACCTCCTCCATCACGTCGTCCCAGGACTTCTCCCCCGACCTCACCAGTTCGAGCTGGTCGGGGTGGGTGAGCAGGTTGGTGACCGCGTTGCTGAGGAAGTTGATCGTGGTCTCCGACCCGGCGCCCAGGATGGCGAAGATGGTGTCGGTGAGCTCGCCCTCGGTCAGCTTGCCGCCGTCCTCGTCGTCCCGGGCGGCGATCAGGTCGCTGGTGATGTCCTCGCCCGGGTTGGCGCGCTTGGAGGCGATGAACTCCGACATCGCGTCGCGCCAGCCCATGAGGATGCCGTGCGCCACCTCCGGGCTGACCGTGGTGTCCACCATCATGTTGATGACCGGCGCGGTCTTGGCCAGCGCGGTCTCGTCCATGCCGATGATGTCGGCGACCAGGCGGGCGGGCAGCGGGTAGGCGAACTGCTGGCGCAGGTCGACGATCTCACCCGGCGGCGTGGCGGCCAGCGCGTCGAGGATCTCGTTGGTCAGCTGCACGATGAGCGGCCGGACGGCCTCGATGCGGCGTGGGGTGAACGCCTTGCCGACCAGGCGGCGCAGCCGCTTGTGGTCGCTGCCCCACGAGGTCGAGATGTTGTCCATCGCGACCCAGCTGATCAGCTCCCAGTCGGGCCGGATCTCGCCGTTGGTGAAGGCCGGCCAGTGGGCGCGGGCGCTCTTGGTGACGCGCGTGTCGGTCAGGACCTTGCGCAGCGTCTCGTAGTCGGTGATCGCCCACGCCGTGACACCGCCCGGCAGCTCGATCAGCGTCGCCGGGCCGAGCGAGCGCAGGTGCTCGGCCTCGGCGTGGATGTCCTTGCCGGTGATATCCAGGGCGACGGGGCAGCGACTCTCCATGAGTGACTCCAAGATCTGGTTCGGAAGAGCTGATCAGGGTGCGCGGGCACCCGTGGGCGGGACGGGCGGGAGCTTCCGGCCGCCGCGGGACGGCCGGCCCGTCGCGCCCTTCCGGGAGCCGCGGGGCCCCGGCCTGGGAGGGAACGGCTATTCGGGGAGCCTGATGGACAGCGCGTGGCGGAACACGTTCCGCGGGTCGTAGCGCTTCTTGACCTGCTGGAGACGGGGGTAGTTGTCCTTGTAGTACAAGGTGTGCCAGGGGACGCCGGAGGTGTTCAGCTCCGGGTCCGCCAGATCGGCGTCGGGATAGTTGATGTAGGCGCCGTCGCTCAGCTCGTCCGGCCCCGGCACGCCGCCGCTGTGGGCGTAGATGTCGCGGAACAGGTCCCTGATCAGGCCCACGTTCGTGTCGTCGTCCGCCTCGCTCGCCCAGGCGCCGAGATAGGCCGCCTTGAGGATGGAGTCGCGCTGCGCGGTCGCCGTGGCGTCGGGGGCGACGGTGTTCACCTGGCCGCCGTAACCGACCAGCAGCACCTGCGCCGGGTTGTACACCTCGCCGGTGAAGTGCTTGTAGACGGCGGCGATCTGCGCATCGCTGTACCCCTTGCGCAGGTACGCCGCCTTGATCTTGAACCGGCGCACGCCCGGGTTGCCCGGGTCGCCGTAACCGGGGTAGGACGCCGCGTACAGCCAGGGCTGGACCTCCTGGAACCGCATCGCCGGCTCCACGCCGACCCCGGCCGCCACCTCGTCCAGGAAGGCCGTCATCAGCGCCTCGGCGTCGGGCACGCCTTCGTCGATGAGCGCGCCGACCATCAGGCCGGGCGGGGTGTCCTTGTGCGTGCCGTGGAAGTACGGGAACAGCTTCGCCTCAGGCGTGCCGGCGGCGCTGTTGTTCTCCATCCAGGTGCCGAAGTTGCGCAGCAGCGTGGTGAAGCCCTCCTCCGACATCCCCTCCCACGACCAGATGGCCAGGCCGCTGCGGGTCGCCGCCGGCGCCTTCGGCAGCAGCTCGGCCGGATCGGAGGAGAGGGCGTCCGGGCTGCGCATCCAGTAACGGGTCACCACGCCGAAGTTGCCGCCGCCACCGCCGGTGTGCGCCCACCACAGGTCGCGGTGGGGATCACCGGGCTCGCGGGTGGCGATGACGGCCCGGGCCCGGCCGTCCTCGCCCACCACCACGACCTCCACGGCGTACAGGTAGTCGACCACCGCGCCGAGGCTGCGCGACAACGGGCCGAAGCCGCCGCCCGCGAAGTGCCCGCCGACGCCCACCTCGGGGCACATCCCGGCCGGGATCGTGACGCCCCACCCCTTGAACAGGACGCGGAAGACGTGCCCCAGGGTCGCGCCGGACTCGATGGCGAACGCGCGGCGGCCGCTGTCGTAGTAGACGGCCGTCATCTCCGAGATGTCCAGCAGGATCTTGACCTCGGGGTTGGCGACGAAGTTCTCCAGGCCGTGCCCGCCGCTGCGGACAGCGATGCGCCTGTCCGAGGCGACCGCCTCGTCCACCGCCTGCACCACCTGCTCGGTCGTCGTCACCACGCGCACGTAGTCGGGGCTGCCGACGAACCGGTGGTTGGTGCCGCGCAGCATGCTGTCGTAGCGGGGGTCGTCCCGGGTGATGGTGGACGCGCCGAGAACGGTCTGGTGCTGTCCGCCGGCCGTGAACGCCTCGGAGGAGACGGCGGTGACGGCCCCGTTGGGATGGCCGTGACTCTGCAGGTCGGTCATTGTTCGTTCCTCCAGTGGCGGCCGGGCGGCGTCGACGCCATCGCCCGGCCGAGTCATGGTCGGCTCGGCTTCCCCAAGCCTGCTATCCGCCGAATCCCCACTGCATCTTTCGATGTGCTGTGTTCTTTTTGCCTCGCTCCGCTCGGCGGGCTCGGGCGCCTTTGAGGCGGCGCTCTTCGTCGTCGTTCACGAGCGCTCGTTCCTCGCACTCGCTCTCTCCTCCTCAGAGCACCGCCGCGCCCCGAGCGGGTCCTTGTGGCCGATCCGCTTGGAAGGTGTTCGGAGTGGATGGCGCGAGGGGGGCGGTTATCGGGGCCGGATCCGTTCTTCAGGCACTCGGGGCGAGCACATGGGGCGAGATGGGGAACGGGCCGAGGTTCTTCTGGTGAAAGCGCAAGGGGCGAGATGCGGGGGTTTTTGGGTGGGGGCAGCATGGGGGTTTGGACGCCGACGCGCCGCGTTTGACGGAAAAGGCCGTCCCGACCTCTCGCACGACCCTGCCGCCGCACGGAAGGCGGCCGGGCCGTTCAGGCTGCGCGGGTTCTCACCGCCGTTAATCCGACGAAAGGACGAGCACGTGAGTGAGGCGGACCGCTCCGGGAAAATCGTCATCGACGCCTGGTTCTCCGGATACACCTTCCCGAACTTCCTGGAGCCGATCAAACAGCGGGCACGGGAGTTCGAAGAGCTCTACCCGCGTTATCAGATCAACGTGGGCAGCTCCTACTTCCAGAACCTGGCCGCGGACGTCGCCCAGGCCGCGCAGGAGGGCCGCCCGCCGACCATCGCCTCCTACTACAGCGGCGCCACCCAGCTCGCCCGCGACACCCTGACGAAGGACGGCAGGCCGCTGTTCACCTCGGTGGAGAAGGCGATCGCCGGGCGCACGGAGATCCTCGGCCAGCCCGTCGTGCTGGACGACATGGTCATCGCCGGCCGGAACTTCTACACCATCGACGGGACCTTCGCGGCGATGCCGGTGACCCTGTCGACGATGCACATGTACACCAACCTCACTCTGCTGCGCGCCGCCGGGATCCAGGAGGTGCCGCGCACCTTCCAGGAGGTCGAGGAGGCCTGCGCGGCGATCGCCCGGATGGACGATGCCCCTCCGCACCGGATCAGCTGGGCCAACGACGGCAAGTTCTTCCAGCAGATGCTCGCCCACCAGGGCGGTCTGCTGACCGACGCCGACAACGGCCGCGACGGGCGGGCCACGTCCGTCGACCTGCTGTCGCCGCAGATGATGGCCTTCGTGCTGTGGTGGTCGCGCCTGCACCGGGACGGCCACTTCCTGCACAGCGGCAAGCTCGAGGACTGGGCCGGGTGCGCGCAGGCGTTCAGGGAGCAGCGGGTCGTCTTCCGGTTCAGCTCCTCCTTCGAGGCCCCGTACATGGTCAAGGCCGGCCAGGAGCACGGCTTCGAGGTCGCGGTCACCCCGACGCCCTACAACGCCGAGTACCCCTTCGCCGGCAACTGGATCGGCGGTGACGGCATCTGGCTGCGCGACGGCCTCGACGAGGAGACCCAGGACGGCGCGCTGGCCTTCATGCAGTACCTCAACAACCCGCGCAACGCCGCCGAATGGCACAAGGTGTACGGCTCGGCGCCGGTCACCAACGCCGCCGCCGCGCTGCTGGAGGCCGAGGGCTGGTACGACGAGCACCCCTATCACCGGGTGACCACTGAGCAGCTGAACTCGACGACGGGGGTGCCGGGCGCGGAGACGCCGATCGTGGGGCACTTCGCGCAGATCCAGCACGCCATGATGTACGCCCTGGAGGACATCATGGCGCTCGGCGCGGACCCGGTCGAGCGCTTCACCCAGGCGGCCAAGGAGGCCGAGGAGCTGCTGGCGGAGTACGGCCGGCGCTGTCTGGTGAACGGACCGCGGCCGGCGCACTGCACGCTCATCGACAGCTGAGATCCCCCCTTTCGCTCCATCCGCCCTCCCGCGGCGGGACGGCCGGCGGTCCGACGAGGACCGCCGGCCGTTCGGCGTCCGGGGCGTTCGTGCACGAAGGCGTTCCGGCTCAGGTGGTCGATGCAGGGGCGTCAGGGTTCGCGGGCGTCCGATTCGCGGGCGTTTGGCGTCATGGGTGCCGGACGTGCGGAACGGCCGGCAGGGGGTTCCCTGCCGGCCGTTCGGCGGTCGACGATCGCGGGTCAGGCCTCGGGCTAGGAGCGCCCGGCCGGGACGCCGATCTTGCGGCCCTCGGTGTGGTACAGCCACATCTGCACCAGGATCAGGTTGAACACCCAACCGGTCCAGCGCGCCGCCTCCAGCATGTAGGTGAACCCGACCTCGAACGGAAGCCGCATCAGGACGTTGACGATCAGCACGCCCCAGATGTTGTTCATGATGATCGCGAAGCTGTAGAGCATGAACCGGCGGTGCAGGTCGATGCGGCCCTTGCGCGCCCAGATCACCGCCGTCACGGTGAAGATGATCCACAGGCTGGTCGCGGCGGCGACACCGATCTGCCCGACCGGCGGCGCGAAGGGCACCAGGATCAGGCCGACGATGCCGCCGATGACCGCGCCCGCCAGGTACAGGCGGCCGCTCGCGCGGTGGACCGCCGGGTGCTTCTTGCGCAGCCACGGCCACACCTGGAAGCACGCGGTCAGGATGGCCACGGTGCCGCAGATCATGTGCACCACGAGCAGCGGGTAGTAGGCAGGGAAGCCGTCGTGCGGCGGCGTCGGCGCCTTGCTCTCGGGCACGTACGGCGAGATCTGGTAGACCAGGTAGGTCACGACGACGGCCAGCAGAGGGGCGATCCAGGGCCGGCGCCACCACGACGTGGGCGTGCGGGAAGCGGCGGCCGGGGCCTGCGGGCGGGGCGGCGGGTCGGCCAGCCCCGTGGGGACGCCGGCCTTGTCGGTATCCAGTGTCACGGTTGTATTCCTCCTGCTGACGAGGCCCGGCATCGAGCCGCTGAGGTTCTCCCCCCGATGTGGCCGCGCCGGCGCCGCGGTGAGTTTCTCCGCGGTCCCGCCGGCGCGGGGCGCGCCCTAGGGGCGAAGGACGTAGCCGAGGTCCGGCGGCTGCTTGCCGGCGAGCACGTCGCCGAAGACCTCGACGATCGCCTCGGGTCCCTGGGCGTGCTCGATGGTCAGCCACGACGCCGTGCTGGTGAGGAAGCGCTCCTCGGAGGCGGCGTAGCGGGCGTAGTAGTTCTCCGGGCCCTCGGCCTCGGCGACCGCCCACTCCACCGCCGGGGTGAAGAACACCTCGGCCGCGGGGCCGCGCAGACCGGCCGGCGGGGGCACCTGCGCGCCGGGGTGGGTGAAGCCAATGAGCGTGGTGTTGACCAGTTTGTCGGCGAACCGGTCGGCGACCGCGAGCCGCCAGGTGGCCTCGCCGGTGAGGTCGACGAACACGGCCGGGCCGTCGATGGACACCGACGACAGGTCCTCGTAGGAGGCGACCGTGTCATACAGGCCGAGGCCGCCGACGAACGCGGCGTTGCGCGCCGAGGTGAAGCCGACCGTCGTCAGGCCGAGGCCGCGCGCGGCGGCCTCCTCGACCAGGCCGACGGCCACCTTGCTGGAGGCGCTGGTCAGCACGACGGTGCCGACGCCCGCCCCGGCCTGGCGCTGGAGCATGTCGGCCAGGTTGTAGGCCGCCGGGTAGACCGGGTGGATGAGCGTGCGCCGCTCGTCCAGCGCGTCAGGCTCCGCGGCCAGCTCGAAGTGCCAGTACCAGGGGTGCAGGAAGTGCCGCTGCGGCGTCAGGTCGGCGAAGCCGCGCGGGGTGACCTGCGGGGCCACCACGTGGTGGGTGGACATCGGCAGGTAGCCGTAGTAGCGGGTGCCGACGGCGATCTCCGGGTGGCGGGACTCCTCGACCCTGGCGTGTCCCCAGACGGGCACGCGGCCGTATCCCTCCGGGCCGGGGAAGGCGTCGAAGAAGGGGATGTCGGATTCACCGAAACGCGCGTAGGTGGCGTTGTTGGCCGTCAGGCCGAAGTTCTCCAGCGCGAGCCGGACCTGGCCCGGCTCGAGGCCAGGAGAGGACGCGTCCCGGATCTCGCTCACCGTCAGATCGTCGCGTTTGTAGACCAGATCCCATCTGTCGGGGTGAGACACAGCCATCTCCTTCTTTCGTCGCGCGCGGGCCGGCGGTCGCCGATGGACCGGGGCACCGGGACACCGCGGGGATGGGCACGCGGCCCACACCGCCACATCGTTCTCCGCGGGCTTCACACGGCGCATCTTCTGGATTGCGGCCTCCCTTTTCCGCCGCGCGCGGGCGGGCAACTGCGCAATACGGAATATGTGGGCGGGACCGCAGGACGCCACGCTATTGCTACCGGCTCGTGGATGGTGGCCGCCTGACCGTGGTGAGGCCGCTCGGCGCTACCGGTCGATCGAGTCCCAGTGAGCCCGAACGTCGAAAGGCACGTCACATGGTTGATTCAACGTCGAAGCAGGGCGAGGCCCGCACCCCGGTCATTCAACCGCAACTTCCCTCGCTCACCGGAATGCGGTTCGTGGCCTGTCTGTTCCCCTTCGCCTTCCACGTCCTCTGCACGACCATCTTCGCCGCCAAGGACTGGCACATGATGCCCGTTCCCGGCAACCTCGCGTCGTATTTCTGGGAGGGGAACTGGGCGAGCGTCAGCTTCTTCTTCCTGCTGAGCGGTTTCGTCCTCACCTGGTCGATGCGCCCCGGCGACACGACCGCGAAGTTCTGGCGGCGGCGCGTCTTCAAGATCTGGCCGAACCACCTGCTGACCTTCGTCGCCGCGGCCATCTTGTTCGGCACGGTGATGAAGATGACGTTCAGCCCCTTGGCCACCGTGCTCAACGTCACCCTGCTGCAATCGTGGTTCGCGCCGCTGGACATCTGGACCGCCTACAACTCGGTGTCCTGGTCGCTGTCCAACGAGGCGCTGTTCTACTTCCTGTTCCCGTTCTTGATCCGCTACATCGTCCGCATCAAGCCCGAGCGGCTGTGGGCGTGGGCGGCCGGCATCGTCGCGGTCATCTTCCTGGTTCCCCTCGTCGCCACCCTGCTGCCGGGCGCCGGCGGGATGTACCAGCCGTGGACCCAGTCGGCGCACCTGGAGTTCTGGTTCACCTCCAAGTTCCCGCCGGTGCGGCTGCTGGAGTTCGTCCTGGGCATCGTCATGGCCCGCATCGTCATCACCGGCCGGCGGGTGCCGCTCGGCGTCGGCGGCTCGGTCGCGCTGACCGTCTTCGCCTACTTCGTCGGCCCGCACCTGCCGCTGACCTACCCGCAGGCGGCGGCCACGGTGATCCCGCTCGCGCTCCTCATCGCCAACGGGGCCATCTCGGATGTCAACCGCCGGCCGAGCTGGCTGCGCAGCCGGGTCATGGTGTGGGCCGGCGAGGTGTCCTTCGCCTTCTACATGTGCCACCTGCTCGTGGTGATCTTCGGCACGATGTGGCTGACCGGCGGCAAGAGCTACAGCACGCCGGTGGGGCTCGGCATCGTCGCGCTGCTGTTCGTGATCTCGCTGGCGATAGCGGCGGCGATGTTCCACCTCGTGGAGACGCCGATCATGCGCCGCTTCGCCACCTCCCGCTCCCGCACCCGCCACGTCACGGCCGCCACCCCCGCGACCGCGCCGGCCACCACCCCCGATCCCCCCGCCCTCACCGGCGCGGGCGCCTCCTCCTCGCCCGACGCCTGACCGCCCCTCGCGGACACCGGCGCCCCGTCACCGCGCGGCCGGCGCCACCCGCGCCCCCACGACGACGGCGCCCTCCTCCACCGGCTCGACCTTCCCCGAGCCACTCGAGGAGGGCGTCGTCAAGTCTTGCGTGCCCACCGCACGCGGCCCGCGTCCGCCAGGTTCCTGGAGCGCCGGCTCGACGTTCCAGTCGCGCGACGGAGCGGCCCGCGCCCTTGCGATCCTCGCCCGCCGTAACAACGACCTCGCCGAAGAGGTGCTCACCGAGGAACTGCCGTGGACGACCTGGCTGCCTGACACCGAGCGGCATGTCTGCGTGGCAGAACTGCTCGGACACCTGGTCGCCGGAGCGGACACGGGCGAGCTCGTTCCTTTCAGCCGCGCACTCACCTCCTGGCGATCCACCGCGATCGCCTGGAGTGATCCGGACGTCGCCCACCATCTGCAAGGCCCCTTCCCCGGCGACGGCGGTGAGGCCACCCGCCCGGCCGTTCCTTCCCCATGACCGGCCGAGGAGACGAGGTGCTCCGCCCCAAACCCTGGGTGGTGCGCTTCGCCGACCGCAAGGCGGCTGAAGGGTGGCAGCACCTGGACGACGAATCGCCGCGGCGTCCTTGGGGGCGCCGCGGCGATTCGCGTTCTCTGGATCCGTCCGCGCGTGGCGCGCGGCGGGGTGGTGAAGTCAGCCGAACAGGGGGCGGATCTCGATGCCGCCGCGCCAGGTGCCGGGGCTGAGCTTGGCGATCTCGACCGCGTGGTCGATGTCACGGGCCTCGATCACGGTGAAACCGCCGAGCACCTCCTTGGCGTCGATGAAGGCGCCGTCGGTGACGCCGTCGCTGCGGACGGCCTTGGCGGTGGTGCTGGGCTGGAGGGCGTACCCGGCGACGATGCTCGCGCCGAGCTCCTCGATCTTGCCGGCGTAGGCGCCGTGCGCCTCCAACTCCTCCTGCGGGGCCTCCGACCAGTCGGCGGGGGTGGGCGCGTAAAGCAGAACTGCGAACTGAGGCATCTCAGGCTTCCTCTCGTTGTCGTTTCATCTACAACGAACCGGCTACCACCGCATGGTGATCACTTATTGGTCGATGGTACGGTCCGAGTCTTTCGGCGTCCGGCGATCGACCGGTTCGGCAGATCGCAGGACGGGATCGAGACGGCGTGGCGCGCCCGTGGGGCGCGTGGCGCGTCCCGGTGTCGCCGGGAGCCTCGCGGGCTGTCGCTCCGCCAGGCTCCCGGCGCGAGCGCTAGGACTCGTGTCCGGCCACGGCGACCTGGTCGCGCGACGCCTGCGCACTCGCGTGCGCCTCGCCGTCGGACGCGCCGCCGGGCTGGGCCTCGCCGGCCGCCTGTGACGGGCCGCCGGCCTCGCCGCCGTCCTGACCGGCCGGAGGCTGCCCGAAGGCGGGCAGGTCCTTCAGCACGACGGCGTTGAGGATGGCGACGCCGAGGACGACCAGGGCGCTGATGGCCGCCACCACGTGCAGGCCGCTGGTGAAGGCCGCATGGGCGGGGGCGAGCAGCGTCTCGGCGACCTGCCCCGGCAGGCCGCCGGCCGCGGCCGCGGCCCCGGAGACGCTCTCGCGCGCCGCTCCGGCCGCGGCGGCGGGGACGCCGGCGGGGATGGCGTCGGCGACCTGCGTGCGGTACACCAGGGTGCCGATGGTGCCGACCGTGGCGATGCCGAGCGCGTACCCGAACTCGTTGGAGATCTGCGCCAGCGACGACGCCGAACCGGCCTTCTCCGGCGGGACGGACCCGACGACCAGCCCCATGCCCAGGGTGAGCAGCGGGCCGCCGCCGAGGCACCAGACGGCGTAGCCGATGATCATGCCGGCCGCCGAGGTGGAGAAGCTGAGGATCGTCAGGCCGGCCACCACGATGACCAGGCCGCCCGCGATGAGGTGGGCGGGCTTGAAGCGGCCGCCGAGCTGCGGGCCCACGGTGACGCTGACGATGCCGAGCAGCAGGCCGGGGAGCAGGCCGAGACCGGCCTGCAGGGGCGTCATGCCCGCCACGGTCTGGAAGTACTGGGCGATGAACAGCATCGTGGTGCCGGTGAGCGCGCTGTAGAGCAGCATGCTGCCCAGCTCGGTGTTGAACATCTTGTTGGTGAACAGCCGCAGGTCGAGCAGCGGGTCGCTGAGCGCGCGCTGACGGCGCAGGAACACCACCGCCATGACCAGGCCGAACACCAGGGCGACGAGCGGGATGGTGTTCCAGCCGGTGCGGGCGAGCTCCTTGATGCCGTAGATGACCGGCAGGACCGCCGCGAGGGACAGCGCCACGCTGGTGAAGTCGATCTTGCCTGCGTCGGGGTTGCGGTACTCGGGCAGCAGGATCGGGCCGGCGATGAGCAGCAGCACCATCGGCGGCACGCCCAGCAGGAAGACCGAGCCCCACCAGAAGTGCTCCAGCAGCACGCCGCCGACGACCGGGCCGATGATCGCGCCGATGGAGAAGGACCCGGCCCACACGCCGATCGCGGTCGCGCGCTGCTTGTCGTCGCGGAACATGTTGCTGATCAGCGAGAGCGTGGACGGGCCGAGGGTGGCGCCGGCGATGCCGAGCACGGCCCGCGCGATGATGAGCGTGATGGCGCTGGTGGAGTAGGCGGCCACGATGGAGGCCAGGCCGAACGCCGCCGCGCCGATGAGGAGCAGCTTGCGGCGGCCGATGCGGTCGCCGAGGTTGCCCGCGGTGATGAGGAAGCCCGCGACCATGAACCCGTAGATGTCCACGATCCAGAGCTGCTGGGTGCTGTTGGCGCCGAGCTTCGCGCTCACCTCGGGTAGCGCCAGGAGCACCACGAAAATGTCCAGGGCGACGAGGATGGCGGGCAGGGCCAGCACCGCCAGGCCCACCCACTCCCGTCGTCCGGCCTTCAGCCGCACTTCGTCGGTCACTATCTTGTCCTCTCTTCGTCGGCCGCACACCAGCGGCGTGGCCGCTTGAGCCGGGTGCTGCGATTTACAGGGCTGTGCTCGCTATCGGACCGGTCTTCCTGCTCCCGGGGGACGGGACCGTCCCGGAGGACGAGGCGTACCGGCCATGGACTTCCAGCAGCGGCGCCCCCTTCCCCAGGGATCCGAGATCGGGTGATCACGCGGGCGGCGCCTGCGGGGTGGGAGGGACCCGGACGAACGGAGCGCCCAGGGAACGCCACCAGAGGACGCGGCGGGACACCGAGCGGCATTCCCGCACACCCCGCCTGAGAAGAGAGAAAGTGAGGAAATCACCGGACCGCCCTGCCGGCCTAACAAACCGGTCAGAGCGCGTCAGGAAAGGACACACCGACACCAGCCGACGCGATTCACTCCAAACTTGGCCACCGGTGGACGCCATAGGGCGAAACCTCCTCGGTAACTCCAAGTCAAGCCGTCTTGTCATGCTGGTCGGCACGCTCCTTTCCGCCGGCGGTGGCCGGGCCACGGCCATCCGCCCATGCTCTCCCCCAGCATTGTCTCCTCGCTCACCGGGCGGCACTTCTTCCAAAATGCTCTGTCATCGGAAACGTCATCGGAAACGCGCCGTTCACGCGGCCCGCAACGGCGCGGGGGCGGCGGCCCGGGTGGCCCGCAGGGGCACCGCGGGGGCGGCCTGGGCGGCGGGCTCGTGAGCGGAGGCCGCGGCCCGCGCGCGGCTCGACGAAGCCGCCTCGACGATGCGTTCACGCCCGAGGTTGCCCCGGACGAGCAGATCGGCCAGCACGCCGGACGCGGTGGCGCCGCCGGCGCGCAGGGCGCCCGCCGCCGCGGCCAGCTCGAGCGCCACCGCCTCCAGCACGGCGGCGACCGGCTCGGCGTTCTGCAGCAGGATGTCGCACCACAGGGACGGGGCGCCGCCGGCGATGCGGGTGGTGTCCCCGAGCCCCGCCCCGGCCAGCGACAACGTCGTGTCGTCCGCGGCGGCGAAGTGGGCGGCGAGCGCGGCCGAGACCACGTGCGGCGCGTGCGAGACGGCGGCCACGACCTCGTCGTGGGCGCCGGGGGCGACCACCTGCGCCTCCGCGCCGCAGATTTCTACCAGACGGGCGACCAGCGCGATCGCCTCCGGCGAGGTACCGGCGTGCGGGCACAGGGCCCAGGGGCGGCCGGCGAACAGCTCCGCGCGGGCGGCGGCGGGGCCCGACAGCTCGCGGCCCGCCATCGGGTGTCCCGGGACGAAGCTCGCCAGGTCGCAGCCGGCGGGCTCCGCCTCGGCGGCGATGCGGCCCTTGGCGCTGGCCACGTCGGTGTAGGCGGCGCCGAGGCCACGGGCCTGCGCGTCGCGCAGGACGGGGACCACGGTGGACGGCGGAGTGGCGATGACCACGACGTCGGCGGGCGGGGTGCCCGGCCGAAGCGGCACGCCCGCGCCCATGCGCACCGCCTGGGCCAGCGAGGCGGCGTCCCGGTCCGACAGCGCCACCTGCACGCCGGCGCCGCGCAGGGCGAGCGCGACCGAGGTGCCGATCACACCGGTGCCGATGACCGTGACGCGGCGGACCGCGGGCGAGCCCGGTGTGCCGGCCGCCTTGACGTGCGATGGCGTGGCGCCCGCGATCGTGGTGATCACCATGACGTCGCTCCCCTTTTCCCTGTTCGTCTTCTCGCCGCTTCGGATGATCGGCCGGGCGGGATTTCCGGAGAACCGTCCCGCATCACCAACTGTGCGCCATCAGGGCGCCGGAGAAGGCGGAGAAGGAAGGCAGCAAGTTGCCGACCGCGATCCATTTCCTGTCACCGTCCCACTGGACCCCCGCACCGAAATGCCACCCGCGCCCGGCGGAAAAGGAAGACCCGCACAACGACCCCCATAACGTCCGAAGGCGCGTTACGAAGAGAGGGAAGGCGAGGGGAATGCCAGGTGCTCGGAGAAACGGGCATGGGAAAGACCTCACCGGCGTCGTCCCGGTGAGGTCTTCTGTGGTCCCGTGAGCGCTACACGGCGGCGGGGGCGAATTGGCCGGCGGTGCGGCCGGTGCCCGCGGGGCCGCGGTAGCACTGGGCGATGTCCAGCCAGTGGTCGGCGTCGGGGCCGACGGCGGTGACGGCGAGATCGTCGCGGTGGCGGCGCCGGGTGGCCAGCAGGCAGAAGTCCACGGCCGGGCCGGTGATGCGCTGCTCGGCGTCCTCGGGGCCGAAGGCCCACAGCTCGCCGGAGGGGGCGGTGAGCTCCCAGCGGAACTCCACCGGCGGCGGGGTGAGCCCGCGCGCCTGGTAGCCGAAGTCCTTGGTCAGGATCGCGAAGATGACCAGGTGCTTGATGCGGTCGGTGCGCTCCAGGGTCGCCCCGACGGCGTCGGCGATGTCCTGTCCGTGGGCGAACTGCTCCATGATGCCCGCGCAGGTCAGGATGATCGGCGGCAGCGGGTTGACCAGCCACGGCACCACCTGGCCGGCGGGGACGCCCGCGAGCGCGTCGACGACGAACGCGCGCTCGGCGCGCCAGCGGGCCAGCAGCACCTCGGGGGTGTCGCCTGCGTAGTCGGCCAGCGCGGCGTTCACCGCGCCGTTGAAGTCGTGCTCGGCGCCCGCGGCGATGGCCTTGAACTTCTCGGGGTCGGCGGCCGCGGTGCCGGCGATGCGGAAGATGAACGCCAGGTGGGCGATCTGGTCGGCCACCGTCCATCCTTCGGCGGGGGTGGGCAGCCGCCACTGGTCGGGGGTGAGGCCGGCGACCAGGTCGTCGAGTTGCTCACCTTCCGCGGTCAGGTCTGCGAGCACGGCATCCAGTTCGGACACGTGTCTCTCCTCTCACTGGTCACTGGTAAGTGGTGGGTGGTCGTCGGTCAAGCCGGATCACCGTGCGCCGGTCCGGATGAGGTGGCCGGTGACGGCCGTGCGGACGGCCGGCGCCGCCCGGTCGCCGGTCACGGCGAAGGGGACGGCGTCGTGGTGCGGAGCCAGGCGCCGACGCGGCGGGCCGCGGCGAAGCTCGCCCAGGACGTCAGCTCGACCAGGGCGCGGTCGCCGGGCGTCTCGGCGCGGAAGTCGGCGACGACCGAGGGGTCGATCTGGTAGGACGCCTTGGCGGTCAGCAGCGCGAGCCGGGCGGCAGGGTGCAGGCCGGGCGGCAGGGCGGACACGGCGGCGCCCGCCCATGCGCGGCTCGGCCCGGGCGGCTCGCCGTCCCAGGCCGAAAGCTCCGCGGTCACCAGCTCGCGGACCGGCTCGGGCACCGAGTGGCGGCCGGCCCGGTCCATCGCGGCGGCGGCCCGCGCGAACGCGCCGGCGATGAACGCGGTGCCCTCCGCCCACGCCAGGTCGGCGGGCAGCGGCGCGGGAGGCAGCAGCACCAGCGACGCGCCCGGCGCGGCGGCCCTGCGGGCGGCCGGGCGCATGACCAGGCCGAACATCCGCATCAACGGGCCGCGCGCCCTGCGGGGCACCTGCGGCGGCAGCAGGGACTCGCCGAGGAAGACGTTGACCATGCGGTTGAGGTACTGGAAGGTCACCGCGACCGCGGCCAGCTCGCGGGTCCGCTCCGGCGGCTCGGGCGGGGCGTGCCCGGCGGCCCCGGCGCGGGTGCCGCCGGCGAGCGCCCACGCGGCCACCCGGCGCAGAGCCGGGTCGGCGATCGCCTCGGCGCGGGCGTCGGCGATCTCGCGCGCCGGCCCGCCCGCCACCAGGCCGTCCATGGTGGCGCGGTGCACGTCGACGCAGTAGGGGCAGGCGTTGGCGGCCGACACCGCGGTGGCGACCGCCTCCTTGACCGACCGTTCCACGGTCCCGGCGGCCAGGAGCGACTCGCGCAGGATCCCCCAGGCGGCGGCGAGCGGCTCGGGGGCGGGCGAGTGCAGGACGATCGGCGGAGCCAGCATGCCGAAGTCCCGCCCGGCCTGCGCGTACACGCGGGCGGTCAGGCCCTCGGCCGCGTCCGGGTGCACCGGCGTGACGTGCCGGATCTGCGCCAGCACCCCGGGCAGCGTCACCCGGGTCAGCAGCTTGCCCATCGCTCCCTCTCTCCGCCCGCCGGGACCCGCCCGTTCACCTGCGCATCAGTTCGGGGATGAGCGGGGCGGCGGCCTTGCGGGCGGCGACGCCGCCGTTGGGGGCCGGGGCGCCATAGGTGACCTCGACGCCACGCTCGCGGGCGGCGGCGACGATGCCGGGGATGGCGCGCTCGGCCAGGGCGGAGATGGTCATCGCCGGGTTGACGGTGAGCGCTCCGGGAACGGCCGAGCCGTCGGTGACGAAGATGCCGGGGTGTCCGCGCACCTCGTGGCGGTCGTCCAGCGCGGAGGTCGCCGGGTCGTCGCCGATGCGGCAGGACGACAGTGGGTGGACGGTGTAGGCGCCAACCACGTCGTTGGTCCACGCGGCGACCTCGGCCAGCCCGTCGCGCTCGAGGATGTCCTTGCACTCGGCGTCGGCCAGGGCCCAGGCGCGCAGCGTCTGCGGGGTCGGGTCGTAGCGCAGGCGGCCGACGCCGAGCATCTGCTGCGACAGCCGGTCGGCGTTGCCGCGGGCCGGCGGCGGACCGAAGACGCCCTCGTTGTTGTCCTCGATCATCTGGAAGATGATCAGCCAGGAGCGCCAGCGCTTGAGCACTTCCTTCTTGTCCACGCCGAACCAGCTCACGCCCTCGGCGCCGGGGACCTGGGCGAGGATGGTGCCAAGGCCCGGCGGGAAGTAGAGCTGCTCCAGCGAGAAGCGCTCGAATTCGGGCAGCGAGCCGTCCAGGCGGTCCCAGTTGGCGACGACCGGCCCTCTGCCGATCTGGTTGGCCTCGTAGGCCAGGCCGTTGCCGCGCTCGAGGCCGAGGACGTCGCGCACCTTGTCCTCGTTGAGTATCGCGGTGTTGAGCCGCTCGCCGTTGCCGGAGAAGTACCGGCCGACCCCATGCGGCATCGCGCCGAGGTGGGGCTCGCTGCGCTGGAGGATGACGGGGGTGGCGCCGGCCCCGGCCGCCAGGACGATGATCTTGGCGTCGATCGTGCCCTCGCCCGTGGTGACCCGGTAGTCCTCGTCGTCGACGACCTGGTAGTGCACGCGGTAGCCGCCGTCGTCGGTGCGGGAGATGTGCTGCACCTCGTGCAGCGGGCGGATCTCGGCGCCGTGCGACAGCGCGGCGGGCAGGTAGGTGAACAGCAGCGACTTCTTGGCGTCGAAGCGGCACCCGGCCATCATCCAGTTGCAGTTCACGCACTGGGTCGGGTCGACGGCGACCGGCACCGGGTTGGCCGTGCGGCCGGCGTGGTCGCACGCCGCCGCCCACAGGCCGCCCGCGTAGGAGACGTCGTTCCACCCCTGCTGGTAGATCGGGATGGACTCCGCCACCCGGTCGTACCACGGCTCAAGGGTGTCGCGGCTGATGGCGGCGGGCCACATGCGCCGGCCGATGCTGCCGTGGCGCTCGAACACGAAGCGCGGCGCGCGGGGCATCGCGGCGAAGTACACGACGCTGCCGCCGCCCACGCAGTTGCCACCGAGGATGCTCATGCCGTCGCCGACGACGAAGTCGAAGGCCCGGGTGTAGGACGAGCCGAGCTTGAAGTCCTGGTCGAAGTCCTTGCCGGTGAGCCACGGCCCCCGTTCGAGCACGACGACCTTGGCGCCGCCCGCGGCGAGGTGGTAGGCCGCGATCGCGCCGCCGAAGCCGCTGCCGACCACGAGGACGTCGGTGCGTTCGGTGCTGCTCATGCGGGGCTCCCTGAGGGGGTCGTGGCCGGGTGCAGGCGGGCCAGCGGCCGGCCGTAGGTGTACTCGTCGAACCGCCACAGGCCGTCGGGGCCGGGCTTCTCGATGCCCAGCGCGATCAGGCCGGGGTGCCCCTGGGCGAGCGCGTCGGCGGTGTGCATGTGCGCCGCCGAGTCGAAGGCCATGTTGCTGAACAGGGCCAGGCTGACCCACAGGGCCTTCTCGGGGTGGCCGGGTGTCGTCAGCTCCTGTACCAGGGCGGTGCGGTGCTCGAAGGGCAGCGCGACGAACGGCGGGACGGACTCGTCCAGGGTGAGGCCGTGCTCGGCGGCGTAGGCGTCGGCGTGGGCGTCGAGGGCGGAGGAGAAGCCGTCCAGGCTCTCGGACAGACCGGTCGCGTCCCACTCCAGCAGCTCGATGGCGCCGGCCTGCACCGCTCCGCCGCCCTCGGCGGCTCCGGCGATGGCCCGGTCGTCCGGCGAGCGCTTCTCGCCGGGGACGATCGTGTCCGCGAACGCTTCGAGCGTCATCGTCTGGGCGTCTTTCCCCTCGGGGGTTGGCGACGGCATACGGGTTCCCTTCGTCGGTCCCGGGCGACGGCTGACCAGTTCAACGTTCAGGCACTCCCGTCCCCGTCGCATCTTCTGAGTTGCTTTCACATTTCCTCCCCGCAGGGGCCTCGGAAAGTGGATATCTGCAGGCAGGGGGGGCTTAGGGGTTGTCGCAGAAGGTTACGGACGCCAATTCTGATGACATGGCCGAGTGCCGTCGATGCGTCGTCGTCGAGCGTCGTCTTTCCCGGAAATTCACACGGTGACCGGGTGGGGTCCATTCACTGCAGTGAGGTGTGAGCAGATGACGGAGACTCTCGAGGACGAGTTCTCCCGTGGCGATTCGGGGTCTATTCCGGCAACACCTCCAATGCACGGGAGGAGCAATGGATAGCGCAATCGAACAAGCCGTCCTTCGTGTCGTCAGGAGCATGCACGAAAACCTTGGCGAGCAACTGACCATCAATGACATGGCGCGTACGGCGATGTTCAGCAAGTTTCATTTCTCCCGCGTGTTCCAGCGGGTCACCGGATTGTCGCCCGGCCGTTTCCTGTCCGCGGTGCGGCTGCAGGAGGCCAAGCGGCTCCTGGCGTCCACCTCGTTGACCGTCACCGACATCAGCCACCGGGTGGGGTACTCCAGTGTGGGGACCTTCAGCTCCCGGTTCACCAGCAGCGTCGGGGTCTCCCCGACCAAGTACCGCCAGCTCAAGATCGCCGCGCACGACACGCCGTTCGACGGCCTGGAGGAGCCGCCGGTGACCGGGCCGGTGACCACGACGATCAGAGGGGACATCTTCTCCCCGCTGGAGGACCAGCCGATCTTCGCCGGGCTGTTCCCCGACCGCATCCTCGAAGGCCGGCCCGTCCGTTTCACGGTCCTGCGCCGGCCGGGCCCGTACGTGCTGGAGGACGTCCCGCAGGGCGAGTGGCACGTGATGGCCCAGGCCATCGCGCCGGGCCGCGAGGACGCCCTGGACCACGCCCCCGGCGGGGACACCGCCGTCTGCATCGGCCGCCACGGCCCCATCACCGTCCGCCCCGGAACCCACACCAAGGTCGCCGACCTGTCGCTGCGCCCGATGCGCCCCCTGGACCCGCCCGTGCTGCTCGCCCTGCGCGACCTGCTGCCGGTGCAGGTCCCCCAGCTGATCCACTGATCCACCGAGATCCGGTGACCGAGAGCCGGAGAAAGGCGGGCGCCCCCTCCAAGGGGGCGCCCGCCTTTCGCGCGTTCTCCGTCAGGCGGGGTGGACGGTCATCGGCAGGCCGCCCCGCACCCGCAGGGACAGCATGGGCTCGGCGACCACCTCGTGCCCGGGGAGCTGGGTGAGCCGCAGGTCGCGGGCGACCATGGCGATGACGAACGTGGCCTCCATCATCCCCAGGTGGTTGCCGACGCAGAACCGCGGACCGGCGCCGAAGGGGATGTAGGCGTACCGCGGCCGGTTCACCGGCCGGTCCGGGTCGAAGCGCTCGGGGTCGAACCGGTCCGGCCGGTCCCAGAACGCCGGATGCCGGTGCAGCGTGTACGGGCTGATCAGCACGTCGGACCCGGCCGGCACGTGGTAGCCGCCGACCTCGTCGTCGCCCTGCGCCTCCCGGGGCAGCATCCACACCGGCGGGTAGAGCCGCATGACCTCCTCGACCACCATCGCGGTGTACCGCAGCCTGGTCAGGTCCTCGAAGACCGGCAGCCGGTCGCCGAGCACCTCGACCGCCTCGGCGCGCAGCCGCTCGCGGACCTCGGGGTGCCGGTCGATGAGGTGGAAGGTCCAGGCCAGCGTGCTGGCCGTGGTCTCGTGCCCGGCGAGCAGCAGGGTGACCAGCTCGTCGCGCATGCGCTGCCTGCCGACGCGCGGGTCGGCCTCCTGCCGGGTGGAGCCGATCAGGCGGGAGACGACGTCGTCGCCGAGGCCCTCGGGGCGGGCCAGCCGGTCGGCGACCAGGTGGTCGACGATGCGCTGCAGCTCGGCGCGGGCGCGGCGGAAGCGCAGCTGCTTGGGCAGCGGCACCCACATCGGCACCTTGCTCAGCGTGATGAGCTCGAACATCGCCTGGTCCTGGACGGCCTCGAAGGAGTGGCCGATCGAGCTGAACGCGCCGAGGTCGGCGTCGAGCAGGGTGCGCCCGAGCACACCGAGGCTGAGCCAGGTCATCTCCTGCACGACGTCGACCGGATCGCCGCCGGTGTGCGAGCGCAGTCGCTCCACCAGCCCGGCCGCCTCCGCGGCGATGACCTGGTCCATCCGGGAGATCCGCTTGTTCTGGAACACCGGCTGGATCATGCGGCGCTGTTTGCGCCACAGCTCGCCCTCGCTGGTCAGCAGGCCGTCGCCAATGGCGCGCCGTGCCTGGACCAGTCCCACGCCCTTGTGGTAGTTGCCGCTGTTGTCGGCCAGCACATGCTTGGCGTGGTCGGGATGGTTGAAGAAGTACAGAGTCTTCGGCCCGATGCGCAGCCGGGCCGCGTCCCCGTAGGTCGCGGCCAGGTTCATCAGCGCGAGACGGTCGCCGGCGAGCTTCTTGAACAGCCCCGGCCCCGCCCACAGCGGGGGGCCCGGAGGCACCCGGCGGGCGGACGGCGTCCGCCCGGACGCCTCGCCGCCCTCGCGCGCCGGTCCGGCCTTGGGTCCGGTGAGGGTCACTGCGGCACCTCGCTCCAGTCGGGGCTCATCTGGCGCACCTTGCCCTTGAAGAAGAGCAGGCCGTCCCGGTCGGTCGGCTGCAGCAGGGTGATGACCCTGCCGATGAAGATGGTGTGGTCGCCGCCGTCGTAGGTGCGCCACACCTCGCACTCGAAGCTGGCGAGGGTGCCGGTGAGCAGCGGCGCGCCGGTCTCCTCGCCGGGAACCCAGTCGACCTTCTCGAACTGGGCCGCGCCCAGGGGACGCCAGCGGTTGGCGAAGTGCATCGCCTCGGGCTCCTGGTGCGCGGCCAGCACCGACACCCCGAAGTGGCCGGTGTCGGTGAGGCACTGGTGCATCATCGCGCCCCGGTCGACGCAGACCAGCAGCAGGGGCGGGTCGAGCGAGACCGAGGTGAAGGAGTTGGCGGTCATGGCGTGCGGGACGGCGCCGCCCGTCGTCACCACGGTGACGCCGGTGGCGAACGTCCCGAACGCGCGCCGCAGCGACTTCGCGTCCGCCACCGGGCGGGTCCGCGTGGATTGTTCGACGTTCACGCTGTCCTCCTGGCTGACTGTCGGGGGCCGCGCCTATGAGGCATACGGTTCGAGCGCCCGTGCCAAGGCGTCGGGGACCCTGGACGGGACCGTGCGGGTGTTGGGCCCGCGCATGCAGGCGATCCGCTGGCGGCCCCGGGCGATCAGCACCTCGGATCCGTCGGGGTCGAGCCGGACGTAGTCGAAGCTGAACTCCACCTGGGTCTGGGCCAGCTCCTGCAGCCGCATCCTGATGGACAGCTCGCTGAAGGCCGTGATCTCGGCGAAGAACTCGCAGTCGACCTTCAGCGTGAACAGCTTCAGGTCGTCCTGGAGGTCGGCGAGCACCTCCGGCGCCCGCTCCTTGAGGAACATCTCCCGGCAGCGTCCCTGCCAGCGCAGGTAGTTGACGTAGTAAACGTTCCCCACGATGTTGGTCTCTTCGAAGCCGACCGTGTGCAGGTATTCGTAGTACTTGCCCATCGGGCTAGGACCGCCCTTCCGTGTGGGACCGGGCCGCCCGGTGAGGGCGGCCCTTCCGCGTCGAAACCCCCATGCCCTACGACCGTCCCTCGGTGAGGACGGCGAACACGACCGGGCCGGGGGCGTCCCTGAGGGTCGTGACGAGCGTCGAGACGTAACCGCCTCCGCAGGCGAGCACCGCCCAGGCGCCCCGCACCTCGGGGGTGAGGGTGACCGGCGCGCTCGGCAGGACGCCGGCGGCGCGCAGTGCTCCCGCGGCGGCGAGCACCCGCGTCGCGGCCGTGTCGTACCCTTCGCCGGTCGCGGCGGCGAGCCGCTCGGCGAGGGGCGCGTGCGCGCCCAGCAGTTCGGCCCACTCCTGCGAGGTCCGCTCGGCGACCGGCTCGACGGCGGCGCCGGTCAGGCCCTCGGACACCACGGCCACGGTGACCCCGGCGCCGTGGGCGGCCGAGAGCGTGCGCCCGCCGTCGATCTCGGGCCGCCCGTCGGCGCCCTGGCGGACCTCGGCGGCGCGCCCGAGGGCGCGTCCCGCGGCCACGGCCGTCAGATCGTCGTCGGCGCCGGACCACGGCTCGACGGCGATCGCGGCGCGGGTCCCGGTCAGGTCCTCCACCGTGCGCTCCAGGTAGGACCCGAGCAGCGGGGCGACCCACGGGCCACGGCCGTCCTTCTTGCGGACCGCCTGCAGGCGCAGGCCCTCCCACCGTTCGACGACCTCGCCGGTCGCGGTGCGCACGGCGATGTCGTAGATGTAGGTGTCGCCCTCGTGGAACCGCTCGGTCGCGCAGTAGCGCAGTCGCCCCGCGTCGGCCAGGGCCGCGCCGCCGGGCCAGATGCGCTCGATGCCCACCGGCAGCAGGGTGGCTTCGGGGACGCAGACCTGGTTGCCGTGCATCAGCGCGTCGCGCATGCCGGGGTCGCCGAGCAGCAGCTCGCCGGACAGGTACCCGGCGAACCAGTCGCGCGCGTCCACGGCGGCCACGTCGGCGTCGACGTGGCGGGCGGCGGCCCGGTGGTAGCGGCGCAGCCGGTGGAACCGGCCGCCCTGGAACAGCGTGTCGCCGTACATCTCGGTCGCCGGGTCGAGCGGGACGGCCGGCAGGCCCTCGCCGATCTGGGCGGGCGGCCCGTCGGGGGCGCCCTGATCGGTGTAGCGCAGCCGGGCGCGGAAGTGGTCGACCTCGTACCCGGTCTCCGCGCTGCGGATGGCCACCTGCACCGTGTCGTCCTCGACGACGGTCGCGGCGACGCGGACGGTGGTGCTGCCCTCCGGCGGCACGATGATCGGCCGCAGGAACTCGGCCTCCTCGATGACCGGAGCCCTCTGCTCGCCGGTGGCGGCGGAGGCGACCTGCGCCATGGCCTCCATGCCGAACACCGCCGGGAACAGCAGGTTGCCGTCCAGGAGGTGATCGGCCAGGTAGAGGTCGGTGCCCGCGCTCATCTCGGCCTCGGTGACGAGCTCGACGCCGTGGTAGCGGATGAGCGCCTTGTCGACGAAGCGCAGCAGCGGCAGCTCGGGCAGGTCGCGGCGGACGGTGTCGATGCCCTCGGTGCGCCCGCTGATCACCACGACCGGCGGGACGTCGGGGTCGGCGACGAGCCGCCGCATGATCCGCACGCCCTGGTCGGGGGCGATCGGGACGATGCCCTGGCGGGACAGGCCCTCGACGACCGAGAGCTTCTCGCCCATGCCGACCTCCGACCAGACCGACCACTCCATGCAAATGGCGCGGCAGCCCTCGTTGGCCTCCCCCACGTCGCGGGTGAGGCCGGCCATCCAGTCGTTGGCGGTGGAGTAGTGCGCCTCGCCGTGCAGCCCGGCGCGGCCGATGATGCTGCCGAAGGTCACCAGCAGGCGCAGCCGGCCCGGCTCGACGGCGTCCAGCACGTTGCGCAGGCCGTCGATCTTGGGGGCGAAGGTGCGCCGGAAGGCGGCCATGTCCAGCGTGGTCAGCCCGCTGGGCTCGTTGCGGCCGGCGCCGTGCAGCACGGCGGTGACCGGCCCGAGGGCGGCCTCCAGCTCGGCGATCCCGGCGCGCACCGCGGCGGCGTCGGTGACGTCGGCCCTGGCGTAGTGGACGGCGACCCCGGAGTCGGCCATCCTGCGCAGGTTGTCGCCGAGCTCGGCGTCGGCGGCCGGGTCCGAGCGGCCGAGGATGGCGAGCTTGGCCCCGCTGTCGGAGGCGACGGCCAGGGCGCACTCGGCGGTGATGCCCTTGCCTCCGCCGGTGACCAGCAGGACGTCGCCTTCGCCCAGCGGGTGCTCGCTGCGGGCCGGGCTCACCGGCATGGCCCGCAGGGTCGGCACCCGCCGCACGCCCTCGGCGTCATAGAACGCCTCGGAGAAGCGCGTGGTGGCCGCCACCTCCTGCACGACCCAGCCGACCGCCTCGGGAGTCGCCGGCACGTGCGCGATGGTGGTGCGCAGGTGCGGGGCCTCCAGTTGCAGCGTCTTGGCCAGCCCGGCGGCGCCGCGGTCGTGCTCGACCAGGACGAACCGGGTGCCCGGGGCGGCGGCGACCGCCGACTTGGCGCCGAGCAGCGCCTGCTCCAGGTGCTCCTCCTGGCAGCCGGGCGGCAGCACCACCAGGATGCCGGAGCCGACCTTCCCGCGTTCGAGCGCCTCGCGCAGCGCCCCGGCGAGGGGTGCGTCCCCGGCCGTGTAGAGCTGCCAGGGGCCGTTCTCCTGCGGGGAGGTGCGCGCCGGGAGGGGAAGGACGTCCAGGTCGACGCTGAACGGCCGCGCCCAGGGCGCCGCGCCGGCCACCGCCGAGGCGGGGGCCGGCTGCTCGCCGTCGGCGCCGGCGACCAGCGCGTCCAGCGCCTCCGACAGCTCGCGCAGGCTCGCGGTGGCGAGGTTGGTCGGGGCCTTGGAGGCGGGCACGCCGAGCCGCTGGGTGGCCTGGTCGATGATGTGCATGACGGTGACCGAGCTGAGGTGCAGCTCGTCCAGCGGCCTGCTGTCCTCGCCGACCATCTCCAGCGGCAGCTCGGCCCGCTCGGCGGCCAGGCGCCGCAGCAGGTCGATGCTCGACTCGCCGCCCTCGCCCACCGGCCCGGCGTTCTCGGAGGCGACCGGCGCCACCGGCTGGGCGACGCGCTGCTGGACGGTGCCGTTGATCTGCACCTTCGGCGCCTGCTCGGTCGGGTTCTGGAAGTAGGTGAACTCGGCGCCGACCTCCAGCGGCCGGACGAGCCGGCCGTGGAACAGCTCGTCGTGCACGATCGGCACGCCGGCGACGTACGCGGCGCCGGCGACCCTGAGCAGGCCGGTCAGCGACTCGTCGTCGGTGTCCAGCGCGAGCGCCGGCACCTCGGTCACCGACGCGGCCAGGCCGCTGAGCACCCGGCCGGGGCCGACCTCGACCAGCAGGTCCAGGTCCTTGGCCGCCGCCTCGACGGCCTGGGTGAACAGGACGGGGGCGGTGATCTGGTCGCGCAGCAGGGCGCGGACGTCGGTGTCGGGCTGGAGCGTCTCCCCGGTCACCGTGGAGACCACCGGACGGGCGACCGGGCCGAACTCCTCCTCGGCCAGGTAGGCGTCCAATGCCTCGGCGGCCGGCGCGACCAGCGGCGAGTGGAAGGCGTGGGACACCGCGAGCTTGGTCCACTTCAGCCCGGCGTCGGCGGCCTTGCGGCCGAACGCCTCGATGGCGTCGAGCGGACCGGCGATCACGGTCTGCTCCGGGCCGTTGTACCCGGCGATGACGACCGGCAGCTCGCCGGCCAGCTCGGTCACCGTGTCCGGCGTCGCGCGGACGCTGGCCATGGTGCCCGAGGCGCTGTGCTCGGTCATGGCCTTGCCGCGGACGCCGGCGACGCGCAGCAGGCCCTCCTCGTCCAATGCCCCGGCCCAGTGCAGGGCCGAGATCTCGCCGAGGCTGTGCCCGACGGCGACGTCGGCCTCCACGCCGATCGTGGACAGGGCGCGCAGCCCGGCCATCGACCCGGTGACGATGCGCGGCTGGGCCACGGCCGTGGCCACCATGTCGCCGCTGGTGGGCAGCGCCGCCTGGAGGTAGATCTCCTCGACGTCGGGGAAGCGCCGGCGCAGCGCGCCGCCGCTGGTGCCCCGTCCCGACCCCTGCCCGGGGAACAGGAAGCCCACCCGGCCAGGCCCGTCGGCGTGGCCGAAGAAGGCCTTGCCCTCGGGGCTGAACAGGCGGGTCTCGCCCGCGTCCAGGGCTTCCAGCACGGTGCCCAGCCGCCGCTCGGCGTCCTCGGGAGAGGAGGCGATCACGGCGGCGCGGTAGGGCAGGTCGCGCAGGTCGCGCTGGAGGGTGGCGGCCAGGTCGGCGAGCTGGGCGTAGGACACCGTGATGACGAAGCCCGCCAGCTCGGCGACCCGCTCGCGCAGCGCCTCGGGTGAGGCGGCGTCGATGAGCAGCAGTTCGGCGTCCTGGAGGGAGGCGGCCAGGGTGCGGGTGCGCGTCGAGAGCGGCGCGCGCTTCCTCGGACCGGCCTTCTCCAGCACGACGTGGGTGTTGATGCCGCCGAAGCCCATGGCGGTGATGCCCGCGCGCACCGGGGCGCCGGCCGGCCAGGGCTCGGCCTTGCGCAGCGCGCGCAGCGTCGCCCCCTCGTCGGTCAGCACCTCGTGCGGCTCGACGCAGCCGATGGCCGGGGGCAGCACCTGCTCGTGCACGGCCATGGCGGCCTTGATGAGCCCGGCGACGCCGGCGGCGGCCTTGGCGTGGCCGATCATCCCCTTGATGGAGGTGACCGCCGCGCGGGTGGCCGAGGGGTCGGCCTCGGCCCTGGCCTCGGTGAGCGCCCGCAGCTCGGTGGCGTCGCCGACCGCGGTGCCGGTGCCGTGGCCCTCGAACAGCTCGACGGTCTCGATGCCGAACCCGGCCCGCTCGTAGGCGCGCCTCAGCGCGAGCTTGTAGCCGCTGACCTCGGGCCGGGTCATGCCGCCCTTGCCGTCGGAGGAGATGCCGTAGCCGGCGACGGTGGCGTAGACGCGGCGGCGGGCCTTGACGGCCTCGTCCTCGCGCATCAGCACGATCATGCCGCAGCCCTCGCCCGGCCAGAAGCCGTTGGAGTGCCGGTCGTACAGGCGGAACTCGCTCTTGGCCAGCGCGCCGGTCTTGGCGAAGCCGACGATCTCGAACGGGTCGATGGACAGGTCGACGCCGCCCGCGATGGCCACGTCGATGTCGCCGTCCTCCAGCGCCTTGCAGGCCGTCGTGACCGACAGCAGCGAGGAGGAGCAGGCGCCGTCGACGATGTAGCCGCCGCCGTTGAGGTCGAAGTAGTTGCAGATGCGGCCGGCGATGGTGTTGGCCAGGCCGCCGGCCAGGGTGTCCTCGTCGATGCCGGGGAAGGGCGCCTTGTAGGTGACCTCCAGGTCGGCGAGGAAGGTGGCGAGCCGGTCGTCGTCCCAGCCCTGCTCCTTGAGCTGGGCGGCGACGGTGCGCTTCACGTACGGCCAGCGCAGCCGCATCACGTTGGCGCGGGTGAACTCGCCGGTCAGGGTGTTGCCGACGACCACGCCGGTGCGCTCCCGCGGCAGTCCCTCCGCCGCGGGGAAGCCCGCGTCCGCCAGCGCCCGGCCCGCCGTGTCAAGGGCGAGCCAGTGCGTCAGGTCGGTCGAGCGGTACGTGCTGCCGCCGATCTTGTAGCCGACGCGGTCGAACTCGTACCCCTCGATGACCGCCGCCGTGCGGGCGTAGAAGGTGTCCGGATGCGCCGGGTCGGCGTTCCAGTAGTCCTCCAGCCGCATCCGCACGTCGGGCAGTCTGCGGAAGGCACGGCGACCGGCGATGGCGTTCTCCCAGAGGTCTCTGGGCGACGCGGCGTCCGGGTATCGGCACGCCATGCCGACGATCGCGATCCTGGTCATACCGTGGCGACCTTCTTGTCCGGGGCGGGCACCTGGTCGACGGGGAACTCCGCCACCGCCTTGAGCGCCGCCTGGGCCTCGCGCTCGTCGCGCGCCTTGTGTACGAAGTGGGCCGCCCAGAAGAACCCGCCGCGGATGGCGCAGACGCCGGCCGTGGCGAAGAACAGGGCGTAGGAGATGTGGATCGCGGTCAGCAGGCCGTACAGCGCGGCGACGCTGCCGCCGAAGAGCACCTGCATGGCGGGCCTTGAGGGGCTGGTGCCAGGGTCGGTGATCATGTAGTTGCTGAACAGCACGAACGCGACGCCGGTCATCATGCCGAGCGCGGCGGGGATGGAGGTGCCGAAGATCAGTCCGCGCACGATCGACTGGAGCGCGAAGACGCCCACCCATCCCATGATCAACGGCATCCTGTTGGTCAGCTTGCCGTTCAGCATCGTGCCGCCGAGGATGATGATGCAGGGGATGATCCAGTCGAACCACGTGTCGGTGTGCTCGGTGAAGTGGTACGGCGGGGCGATGCTGGCCCAGGGGAACAGCAGCAGGATCACCGCGATGCCGAAGTTCGACGGGTTCATGTAGTGCCGCAGCCGGCCCTTGACCGGCGCCCGGAGCACCCACTTGGCGCCGACCGCGACGACGATGCCGAACAACAGCACCCAGATCTGGTCGTTGACATACGTCAGCATGTTCATCGCGAGGCTGGTGATGTGCGCCGGGTACAGGAACGTCATCAGGCCCTTGAAGCCGCCGCCCTTGAAGCGCGGCTGGCGTCCCTCGACCTTGGCGCCGATGATCTCAAGGCCGATCTCGGTGGCGTACCCGGTGGCCAGGGCGATGAACGGCCACAGCCAGGGCTGCTCGAAGCCCAGCACGGTGTAGCCGAAGATGTTGAAGACCGAAATCGAGATCGCGAAGTTGCGCAGGGCGGTGACAACTTTGGGGTCGTGGCGCGGCGGCGCGGCGGGCTTGGACTCGGCCGCGCTGGGCTTTGACTCAGCCATGTCGATCACTTCTCCTTGGCCTGCTGGCCGAGCTCGAGCGTGTGCCAGCCCGTGGCGAGCTGGAGGTCCTGGGCGTGTACCTGGCCGGTGCGGTCGCGCCACTTGACGTTCACCGTCAGCGGCCCGGTGACGTTCTGGCCGAGGCCGATGTGCACGTCGGTGGAGCGCCGGCCGGAGTGGCCGCTGCTGCCGTCGACGCGGGCGACGTAGGTGCGCCCGTCGGCGGTCTTGACGCAGACCTGAGCGCCGGTGACCGGAGAGCCGGCCGCGGGGAGCGCGCCCGGGGAGGCGGGGGTGTCGCGGAACAGCTTCAGGCCGAGGTAGGCGCCGGTGTCGGGGCTCTGGTTGGAGTAGAACACCGGCTCGTCCCACTGGCGGGCCACGGCGAAGTCCAGGCGGCCGTCGCCGTCGGCGTCACCGGTGGCGATGCCGCGGGTCGGCGTGGGGATCGCCAGGCCGAGTTCCTTGGCCATGTCGACGTAGCGGCCCGAGGGGCCCTTGACGAAGAAGTGCAGCGTCTGGTGCCCGCCGATGTCGTCGCCGGCGCGGGCGTTGGGCCACCAGAAGGGGTTCTGCAGGAGCTGGTCGTTTGCGGTGGCGAGCTCCTGGAGCTGCGGCCAGCGGTCGGTCTGTCCCTTGACGAACCCGGTGGCCTGCGCGATCTGCAGGTCGCCGCTGTTGTTGAAGTCCGCCATCTTGATGTCCCAGCCCCAGCCGGACCACGCGGTGCCCGACGGCGCGCTCACGTCCTTGAACGGCGCCACGCCCTCGCTCAGCTTCGCGGTCAGGTCCGCCTGGTCCTTGGCGGTGTTCATGTACTGGAAGTTGCTCTCCTCGATGCCCCACGAGGTGGTGATGTTGCTGACGAACATGTCGTACAGGCCGTCGTGGTTCAGGTCGCCGAAGTCGACGCCCATGCCCTTGAAGGAGTCGTTGCCCACCGTCTTGGACTTGGGGATGATCGGCGAGCGGACGCCGGTGACCGGCGAGAGCTTGATGTGCCCGGGCGTGGACCGGTTGTAGAACATCCGGTCGGGGCCGAAGTCGTTGGCCAGGTACAGCTCGGGGAGCTGGTCGCCGTTCAGGTCGGTGGCCGCGGCGCCGAGCTCCCAGCCCTTGGAGGCCTCCTTCGACAGCACGTTGTCGACGCACTCGTAGGTGACCGAGGGGGTGGCGCCGGTGCTGGAGCCGGTCCAGCGGAAGAAGTAGTCCTCGCCGCCGTTGTGGCCGTCGGACATCGAGTGGTTCATGTGCACGCCGCCGTTGGCGTTCGGGTCCAGGACGGGGCTGTCGGCGAAGTAGTTGCCGATGAAGATGTCGTCGTGGCCGTCGCCGTCGAAGTCGGCGACGGTGGCGGCGTTGGTGTTCCACTTCGGCCCGGTGTACGTGCCGTTGGTGGAGTTGGCGCCGGGCACCAGCTCGACGGCCTGGTAGGCGGCGGCGTCCAGCTTGGTCGCGCCCGGCTTGGCCAGGTACACGATCGGCGTGCGGCCCCACATGTAGACCAGCAGGTCGATGCGGCCGTCCTCGTTGTAGTCACCGGGGACGCAGCCCATCGGCGCCATGGTGTCGTTCATCGGCAGGCCGGCCGGGTTGAGGGCGAACGGCGCGTACCGGTTGCCGCGCGCGCCGGGCGTGGGCGTCACCACGGCCTGGTCGATGCGCGTGTCCACCAGGCACAGGTCGTTGGACAGCCCGTCGCCGTCGAGGTCGTTCATGGCGATGGCCGCGCCGACCGAGGAGATCCAGGCGTCGATGTGCGTGTAGTCCTTGTTCACCTTGCGGATCGTCTGCTGCGCGTAACCGCTGGGCAGCGCGATGGACAACGGCTTGAACGAGAACTTGCTCGCGATGGTCGCGGTCTCGGCCGCGGAGTAGGACGGCAGGCGGGCAATCGAGAAGACGCTCACGATCAGCACGAGAGCGACGATTCCCGGTAGCTGCCTGCGCAGCCAGCCAAGGGTCGCGGTCACCGGCTAACACCTCCAAGAGAGACAAATTGGTCGGCGATGCGCTGCCGCCACACCTCATAGGCCGGCACATCGCCCTGAATCGGCTGGTCGGGACGTGACTCGTTGCTGATGCGCGCCGCCTGCTCGGGCGGGACGCCGCAGAACACGCGCGTGGCGATCTCGGTGGCGGGGACCACCAGGCCGGGCCGCACCCGCGCCTCGGCGGCGAACGCCGAGCCCTGCGCGAGCTGGGGACGGTACGGGCCGGCCAGCTCGGCGAACCTGCGCAGCTCGTCCTCCTCGGCGCCGCAGGCGTAGGTCGCGGCCAGGCCGGAGCCGGCGTACAGGTCGCCGCGCCGCTGCTCGGGGAACTTGGCGATCAGCGAGCTGACGACCTCGACGTCGGTTCCGCCGACGAACCACAGCGCCCGGCCGATGCCCTGGTCGATGACGCGGTTCGCGTACGCGGACGTGCCGTCCTTCGGCCACGGGAAGCGCGGGTCCTGGTACTGCTCGTGCACGTACTGCTGGGTGCGGAAGTAGGCCTGGTGGAAGCCGTATCCGTCCAGCGCCAGCCACCGCAGCAGCGGGTCGGGCGCGTGGATCTTCGACCACAGCACGCGGGGCAGCCGCGCCATGGCCCAGCCGACGCCGACGTAGATCAGGTAGACCTGGGCGTCGCCCCGGCCGGCCAGGCTGGCGGCGACCTTGCCGCTGGTCGCCAGCGGCGTGGCGTCGAGGATGGCGTAGGCCATGCCGGCGCCCTCGTAGGCGAAGCCGCGGAACCGCCGGGGGATCTGCTCCAGCCGCTCCTCCGCCTCGGCCGGCGTGCGGGCCTCGGCCGCGTAGGCGTAGCCCGTGAGGAACATCTCGCCGACCGTTTCGAGCAGATCGCGGGCTTCGGCGTTCTTCACATGGAAACCACGCGTCGCGAGTTTCGTCTCGGAGATGTTCGGCGTGATAATTCGTCGCCTCAATGATCTCAGAAGGCTGGCCAATTCCCTCTCCCTCCCCCGGGGGTTTCCCTGCTCCGCGGGATAATCTGTGGTTAAATGTAGCCATATCGGACTACTTCGGGTCCACTTCAAACGTGCTCACTCGGCGTAGCGCCATTTCCGTTTCCCGGGCACGCGGAAATGACCTCCGCACCCTTATGGGGTCTGATCCCGCGCATGCGAGAATGACCTTTTCCGCCGGCCGGCGCCGGCGGAAAAGGAGACGACGGCGGCGGTCAGCCCGGGATGCGCTCGCCGGCGGTGACGAAGTGCGCGCGCACCGCGCGCCGCCACAGCTCGTAGGCCGGCACGGCGCCGGGGCCCGCCTCCACCGCGGTGGCGTCGGCCAGCGCGACGGCGGCCTCCATCGACAGCTCGGCCAGCACCGAGGTGGCCGCCTCGGTGTGCTCGGGCACGAAGCCGGAGAAGTCACGCGCCTTGGCGGCGAAGACCACGCCCTGGGCCAGCTCGGGCCGGTACTCCCCCGCGGCGTGGCGCAGCGCGGCCAGTCCCTCGGGCGTCGAGCCGCCGGCGAAGGTCGCGGCCAGTCCGACGCCGCTCCACAGGTCGGCCCGCCGGTGGGCCGCGAAGCCCTCGACGCGGGACGCGATGCCGGGGACGTTGCCGCCGTGGATGAACCACAGGGCGCGGCCGATGCCCTGGTCGACGGCCCGCAGGAAGTACTCGGGGTCGCCCTCCCAGGCGTACGGCGCGGGCACCCGCTGCTGGTCCACCCAGCGGGGGGTCTCGAAGTAGGCGCGGTCGAACCCGTAGCCGTCGACGGCCAGCCAGCTCATCGTGGGGTAGTACGCCGAGCCGCTGAGGTCGGGCATGACCTTCTTCCACAGCGGCCGGGGCAGGCGGGCCATGGCGAAGCCGATGCCGATGTAGGTGAGGAAGATGTGCGGCTGCCCGGGGCCGAGCAGCAGGTCGCGGGTGCGGTGGCCGCGCCCGCCGGCCATGGCGTCCAGCACGGTGAACGCCATCGTCGCGCCCTCGTAGGCGAACCCCCGGTGCTCCTGGTCGACCAGTTCGAGGCGGCGCTCGACCTCCCACTGGTCGCGCGCGTCGATCCCCCATTCGAACCCGCAGATCACCGCCCGCGGGATGGCCTCCAGCCGTCGCGTCGCCTCCGACGGGACGGCGGGAAAGCCGCGCACGCCGAATGTCACGTCGGCCAGCGACGGAGTCAGCACGAGCCTGCGCAATGAACCGAACAGGGTAGGCATAATGCTCCTCGTCTTCGCCGTCAGCCGATGACGGTTCCGCACCCTCAGCTGGACCATTTAATGGTGATATGCGAAGGAGTTTCGCGACATCTCCCGTATTGCGAAGCTAAGTCATGATCTGTAATGGCCTGCCTTACGGGCGCGGGCGAAGATCCTCCGGCAGGCCGTCCCGGCGACCCGGGTAAGCGGTACGAGGCACCGGAAAAGCAGCGAGCCCCCGCGATTGCGGGGGCTCGCGAGCGAGTATGTCGAAAGCGGTCAGCCGGCCCAGCCGCTGACCCGCCAGGCCGCGGCACTGGCGCTCGGAGCCGACGGCTTGCGCGCCGTGCGCGATCCGTCCAGCCACGCCGAGACGGTCTCCGGCGCGTGGCCGGCGTCGGCGGCGCCGCCCTGCGACGGGTGTGCGCCGGAGTCCCCGCCGGTCCGCGAGGCGGCGCGCGCGCTGAGCACCGTGATCAGCGCGGCCAGCTCCTCGGCCGTCGGGTTGCCGCGTACCACCTTCAGGTAGAAGCCCTGCGTCACAGTCGCCGCCCTCCCGGCTCGGATGACCCGCTCTCCCAGCCTCACTCCCACCCCCGCCCGGCGCATCTCCTGCCGTGCTGACCTGCTCGCGCCGGGGACGTCAAGGGGGGCGGCCTGCAGGAAACGGAAGTCCCCCGGCAGCTTGCTGACCTCCGAACCTCTGTCTGCGGGGACGGGGCCGAGCGCACAGTGGAACGTGCGAGCTCAGTTGGCTGCCGAAAGGATCCGCAATGTCGAACGCATTGGCCCTACCTGTCCGCTCGAACGTGTCCGTCGACCTTGAGTCCCTGCCTCAGACGGCCGGATTGTCCTGTGGGCTGGAATGGCCCGCCCGGCCTCCCCTGGTGCCGCTGGGCGCGCCGAGCCCCGAGGAGCCGCACATCGCGCTGAACTCCGACGAACCGGGCATTCGCGGCCTGTTCCGGTACCGCCCGGACGCGGCGCTTCCGTTGAACGCCCTGTCGGAGGTGCTGCTGTGCGGTGACAGCACGCTGACCCGCGGGGAACGCGAACTGATCGCGGCCTATGTCTCGGCGCTCAACCAGTGCCGGTTCTGCTTCTACACCCATGCCGCCTTCGCCGCCGTGCGCTCCCCCGACGGCATGATGCTGGTGGAGCACGTGTGCGCCGACCTTTCGACCGCCCCGGTCTCCGAGAAGCTCAGAGCGCTGCTGGCCATCGCCGCGTCGGTGCAGGAGAGCGGGAAGAAGGTCACCCGGCGGCAGGTGGCCGACGCGCGCGCGGCGGGCGCGACCGACGTCGAGATCCACGACACGGTGCTCATCGCGGCGGCCTTCTGCATGTACAACCGCTACGTCGACGGCCTGGCCACGTTCGCGCCGGACGATCCGGAGGTCTACGCGGCGCGGGCGAAGATGGCCAACGGCTATCTCGCCGTGTTCGCCGAGTCGCAGGCGCAGGCTTGACGGCGGCACCACGACCGCCCGGCCCGCGCCGGCACGAGCCGGGCGGACCGGGCGGTCATCGCGCCGCGGGCCACCGCGAAGAAGGCGGCGGCCCGCATGGCGCCGGGCCGGTGATCCGGGCGCCCCGGACGCCTCGGGCGCCCCGGACGCCTCGGTCGCCTATGCGAAGAACTCGTCGATGACGTGGGTGTCGTAGGGGAAGCTCCACCGCTCGGTGATCTTGCCGTCCGTGACGTGGAACACGTGGACGCCGCGCTCGTCCAGCTCCTTGCCGTCGCGGTCACCCCTGATGCGCAGCAGGGCGGCGACGTGCCCGTCGTCGGCGAGGAAGGTGTCGGGGTCGTAGCGCAGTGAGTTCCCGGTGTGATTCGCGAGTTTCGCCAGGTAGCCGAGGACCTCTTCCTTGCCCTTGTACGTGCCGGCGAGCGGGCCGCGGCCGGGTACGTGGAAGGACGCCTCATCGGCGAGCAGACTGTCGCGGATGTAGTCCAGTTCGCCCTTGGCGATGGCGTCGTAGATCTCGCGGACCGGGTTGACGTTGGGGTGTTCGGACATGGACGGCCTCCTCATGATGGTGCGGATCGTTTGGGGGCGACGTGGTGACGCTACGCCGGGCCTTTACCCGCAAACAAGGGAGTGAGGACATACTTACCATATAGCCATACCGGTGTGGACAACAGGATTTAAGGGGCACAGTCAAGCCATTAAGGGGTGTCCGAAAACAGCCATTGACAGCCGGGTGGTCGAATGGCGAGCATGAGCGTTTGTCGGATGAAATGCGCACGTGGGGCTGCGTGAAAGGCCTCAACTGCACGACGGCGAGGAAACTGCCATGCCCCACATCACCCTTACCACCGACGAGCCCGGTATCCGTGGCCTGTTCCGGTTCCGGCCCGAGACCGCCGGCCCGCTCAACGCGCTGGTCGAGGTGCTGCTGCGGGCCGAGAGCACTCTCACCCCGGGCGAGCGCGAGCTGATCGCCGCGTACGTCTCCTCGCTCAACCAGTGCCGCTACTGCTTCTCCTCGCACGCCGCCTACGCCGCCGCGCAGCTTCCCGAGGGCATGGAACTGGTCGAACAGGTCCGCGCCGACCTCGCGAGCGCGCCCGTCACGCCCAAGTTGCGGGCCCTGCTCGGCATCGCCGCCGCCGTCCAGCGCGGCGGGCGCGAGGTCACCGAGGAGCACGTGGCCGCCGCCCGCGCCGAGGGGGCGACCGATCTGGAGATCCACGACACCGTGCTGATCGCCGCGGCGTTCTGCATGTACAACCGCTACGTCGACGGCCTGGCGACGATCGCCCCCGACGACCCGGCCTCCTACGCGGCCCGGGCCGAGCGCATCGTCGCCGACGGCTACCTGGCCCTGCTCGCGGAGGCGCAGCGCCGCTCCTGACGGCCGCGCCGGCCCGCCGGCGGGCCGGCGCCCACGCATGCCCCCGCCGCGCGGGGCACGGAGCGCGACGGCCGCGCCCGGCGGCGACCGACCCGACGACCGCGGAGGAACCATGGCCAGCCACTCCAGCGCCTTACCGCACCGGCACGACCTGATCACCTCGCTGAACACCGACCACCACCGGCTCGGCCTGAACGTGTTCCTGTTCATCGTGCTCGCCCACTGGGCCGAGCACGTGGCGCAGGCCGTCCAGATCTACGTCATGGGCTGGCCGGTGCCCGAGGCGCGCGGCGTGCTCGGCCTGCCGTTCCCGTGGCTGGTGACCTCCGAGTGGATGCACTACGGCTACGCGCTGCTGATGCTGGTGGGCCTGATCGTGCTGCGCAAGGGCTTCACCGGGCGGGCGCTCACCTGGTGGACCATCTCGCTCGGCATCCAGGTGTGGCACCACTTCGAGCACCTGCTCCTGCTGCTGCAGGCGCTGACCGGCGTCCACCTGCTCGGCCGGCCGGTGCCGACCAGCATCATCCAGCTGCTGGTGCCCCGCGTGGAGTTGCACCTGTTCTACAACGCCGTCGTCTTCGTGCCCATGGTCGTGGCCATGTGGCTGCACCGCCGTCCCCGTCCCGACGAGCGGGAGCGGATGAACTGCTCCTGCGCCACCGTCCCGGCCTGAGCCCGTGGCCATCACCGGACAGGACGGGCGCGTCCGCTATCTGATCATCGGGGCCGGCCCGGCGGGACTGCAGCTCAGCTACTACCTCCAGCGCGCCGGCGCCGACTACCTCACCCTGGAGCGCGAGCAGGCCCCCGGCGGGTTCTTCCGGCGATTCCCGCGCCACCGCAGGCTCATCTCGCTGAACAAGGTGCACACCACCGAGAAGGACCCGGAGATCCTGCTGCGCTGGGACTGGAACTCCCTGCTCAGCGACTCCTCCGAGCTGACCTTCCCCCGCTACTCGCAGGAGTACCTGCCCTGCGCCGACGACCTGGTGCGCTACCTGGCCGACTTCCAGCGCGAGCACGCGCTGAACGTCCGCTACGGGACGCCGGTCGAGCGCGTCGAGAAGACCGGCGGGGTCTTCCTGGCGCACCTGGCCGGCGGCGAGGTGGTCCGCGCCGAGTGCCTGATCGTCGCCACCGGCTGGGGCGGGCCGAACATCCCCGACATCCCGGGCATCGAACTGGCCATGGGCTACGAGGACGTCCCGACGTCGGGAGAGCAGTTCACCGACAAGCGCGTCCTCATCATCGGCAAGGGCAACTCGGCGTTCGAGACCGCCCATTCGATGCTCGGCGACGCCGCCATCATCCACCTCGCCAGCCCCAGCCCGGTCACCCTGGCGTGGAACACCAAGCACCCGGGCAATGTGCGCGGCCAGTACGGCGCCCTGCTCGACAGCTACTGGTTCAAGACCCTGCACGGCGTCCTCGAGTGCACGGTCGACCGCATCTGGCGCGAGGGCGACGCCTACAAGGCCGCCATCACCTACACCCTCGCCGAGGGCGAGCAGGCGCTGCTGGAGTACGACGCGGTGATCCGCTGCACCGGGTTCACCATGGACACCTCCCTGTTCGGCGAGTCCTGCCGTCCCGAGCTCACGCCCAGCGGGCGCATGCCCGCCATCCGCCCCGACTTCCAGTCGGCCAACGTGGACGGCCTGTACTTCGCCGGCACGCTCATGCAGGCCCGTGACTTCAAGCGCGCCTCCTCGGCGTTCATCGACGGGTTCCGCTACAACCTGCGCACCATGGCCGCGCTGCTCGCCGAACGGTACGAGTCGGTCCCGCTCGACCGGCAGGCGCTGCCGCCCGACCCCGGCCGGCTGACCGCCACCATGCTCGACCGGGTCAACTGGAGCTCGGCGCTGTGGACCCAGTTCGAGTACCTGTGCGACGCCTACGTCGTCAACCCGGACGCCGGGACCGTCACGCACTACCAGGACCTGCCCGAGGACTACGCCGCCGAGCGGTTCGCCGAGCACCCGCTGTGTTTCACCGTCACCCTGCGCTGGGGCCGCGACCGCCACGACGACGTGTTCGCCATCAAGCGGCACCCCACCCCGGAGCGGGCCCACGAGAGCGCCTTCCTGCACCCCGTCGTCCGCGTCTGGCGGCACGGCGAGCAGGTGGCCGAACGCCACCTGTTGGAAGACCTCCTGGCCCAGTGGCGCGACCCCGTCCGGCACGTCGCCCCTCTGCAGGAGTTCCTCACCGGCTACCTGTGACCCCGCGCTCACCGTCGTCCCCGGCCGGGACCAGGTGGTCGATGAGATGGTCGACGACGTCGGTGAAGCGGCCACGGCGGGCATGGGCGGCGCGCTGGCGCGCGGCGCCCGTCCCGGTTGCGGCCAGCCGTTCGAGCCGCCGGGTGACCAGGTCCAGGTCGCCGGTGGCCGCGAGCGCGTGGCGCACGTGCTCCAGAAGGACGCCGGGCAGCTCCGCCGCCGGGCGCAGCCGCCCGGTGACCGGATCGACGCCGTGCCCGTCCAGCCCGTCGCGGGCCGCCCGCCAGTACGCCACGCGCAGCCGCTCGGCGGGCAGCGGCGGCCCCGGGTCGCCGCGCTCGACCCGCTCCAGCGAGACCACGACCAGAGCCCGCACGAGCGCCGCGAGCAGCGCCGACTCCTCCGCGGTCGCCGGGACGTCGGTGACCCTGACCTCCAGGGTCGGCAGCCGGGCCGACGGCCGGACGTCCCAGAAGATCGTCCCGGGGTCGACCAGCGCGCCCATCTCGGTGAGCGCGGAGATGGTCTCGTCGAACTCGCGGAGGGAGCCGAAGTACGGCGGCGGCCCGGCCACCGGCCACTTGCCCCACGACAGCGTCCGCCAGCTCGCGTACCCGGTGTCGCGGCCGGCCCAGAACGGCGAGTTGGCCATCAGCGCGATCAGCACCGGCAGCCAGGGGCGCACGTGGTTGCCCACCAGCACGGCCCGCTCGCGGTCGGGCAGGTGCACGTGGACGTGGCCCGCGCAGATGCTCAGCTCGTCGTGCAGCGCCCGGTAGGTCGCCACGCCGACTCCGTAGCGCGGGTCGTCGTTGATCGGCGGCGGCACGACCTGGCCCAGGACCGCGGTGCCGGAGGCGACCAGCGCGAGACCCTCCTCGCGGGCCGCCGCGGCCACCGCCGCCCGCATGCGGCGCAGCTGGCCCTCCAGCTCGGCCACGCCCGCGCAGGGGGCGGTCTTCGCCTCAACCTGGAACTTGGTGATCTCGGTGCAGACCCGGTCTCCCATCGTGACGGCGGCGCGCTCGACGATGCGCGCGCCCCACGGGCTGACCTCGCGCGTCGCCGGGTCGACGACCAGGTACTCCTCCTCCACTCCCATCAGCGGGCAGACCGCGTCGAAAGGCACGGGCGGCGGTGCGTCGAGGGTGGCCGTCATCACTACTCCAGGAAAGCTCGGCCCGTCCTGCGGGCTCGTCTGCCGACTCCCGACACGCTACCCATCCAGATCTTCCTCCCGCAGCCTCAATGGGGTGCCCCGGCCCCCCGATCGGGGTGGGGCGACCGGCGGCTGCGCCGTCGCGGGGGACGCGAAGCCCTCAGGGCCCGGCGGCCAGCGGTCAGGACACCAGGGCCGTGCCGCCGGAGGTCAGTTCGCGCACGACCTGCGCGAACCCCCGCACGAGGGCCGCGTCCGCGCCGTCCGCCCAGGCCAGGGCCACCCGCAGCGGCTCGACGTCGGTGAGCGGCACCCACGACAGGTCGGGACGGGCGTAGTAGATGGCCATGCTGGCCGGGGCGAAGCAGATGGCGGCGCCCTCGGCCACCTGCTCCAGCATCTCCTCCACGTTGTCGTTGGTCGGCCCCCAGCGCGGGGCCGACCCGTCCGGCCGGGGGTTGACCGCCCACCAGTCCACCCAGGCGCGCGGCGCCCGTTCGGTCCACATGAGCGGCTCGTCGTTCACCTCCAGGACCGACACGCCGTCCCGCCCGGCGAGCCGGTGCCCGGACGGCAGCCCGACGACCCGTTCCTCGGTGTGCACGACCTCGGCGCGCAGGCCGGCGAGGTCGGCGGGCAGCCAGACGAAGGCCACGTCCACCCGGCCCTCGCGCAGGGCGGCGGCCTCCTGGCCCCAGTCGAACCGCTTGGGCTCCACCCGGACGCCGGGGTTGCGGCGGGCGAACTCGGCCCTGGCACGGGTGGTGAGCCGCCCCGCGCCGCTGGCCTCGAAGCCGACCCGCAGCACGCCGGTCTCGCCGCGCCGGTGCCGCTCGGCGGCGGCCGTCACCCGCCCGGCCTGGGCGACCGTGCGCCGCGCCTCGGCCACGACGTCCCTCCCGGCGTCGGTCGCGGTCACCCCGCCGGCGTGCCGGTCGAACAGCCGCACGCCGAGCTCGGACTCCAGGGTGCGCAAGGAGTAGGACAGCGCGGGCTGGCTCACGTACAGCGTCTCGGCGGCCCGCCTGAGGTTCCCCGCCTCGTCGATCGCGACCAGGTAGCGCAGCTGCCGTAGCTCCATCCTGCGATGATAAACGCTGTTTATCGGACCGCCGATCTTCTGTCTTGGACGGCCGGCCACGGCTCACGGCATAACGGAGACCTCAACAGACCCCTGAGCGTGGAGATGGACGAATGACCGTGGACAACGGAGCCCCCGCCCGCCCGGCGGCGGGCAGGGTATGGCTGATCACCGGAGCCTCTTCCGGCTTCGGACGGGCGATCGCCGAGGCGGCGCTGGCGGCCGGCGACACCGTGGTGGCCACGGCGCGCAGGCCGGAGGCGATCGACGACCTGGTGGCCGCGCACCCCGGCCGCGCCGCGGCCCTGCGACTGGACGTCACCGACCCCGCGCGCGTCGCGGCCGTGGTCGCCGAGGTCATCCTCTGGTACGGCCGCGTCGACGTCCTGGTGAACAACGCCGGGCGCAGCCAGATCGGCGCGGTCGAGGAGACCACCGACAAGGAGTTGCGCGACCTGATGGAACTGCACCTGTTCGGGCCGGTCGCGCTCGTGCGGGCGGTGCTGCCGCACATGCGCCGCCAGGGCTCGGGCGCCATCGTGCAGATGAGCAGCATGGGCGGCCAACTGTCCTTCGCCGGGTTCGGCGCGTACTCGGCGACCAAGTGCGCGCTGGAAGGGCTGTCGGAGGCGCTCGCCGAGGAGGTCGCGCCTTTCGGCGTCAAGGTGCTGATCGTCGAGCCGGGGGCGTTCAGGACCGGCCTCTTCGGTGACGCCCTGTACCGGTCGGATGCCATGGAGGCCTACCGGGAGACCGTCGGGCCCACCCGGTCCATGGCCTCGGGGGCGGACGGCAAGCAGCCCGGCGACCCCGCCAAGGCCGCCGCGGCCATCCTCGCCGCCCTTCAGGCGGATCCGGTGCCGCTTCGGCTGCCCCTGGGCGACGACGCGGTGGACGCGCTGGTGTCCCACGCGGACCGCGTGCGCGCGGAGCTGCTGGCCTGGGAGCCCGTAGCGCGCGACACCGCGTTCGACTGACCATGGGAGGCGGTCACCCGCGACACCGCGTTCGGCTGACCAAGGGAACCGGTCGCGCGCGACACCGCGTTCGGCTGACCGCCGTCCCGGCGGGGCCCGTTCCCCGTGATGTGCCGATCCCGGACGCACTCGCCTTGCACGTATGCCCATATGGGAATACGATTGGGCCATGGCACGAGCGGCGACGACGACGGACGCGTTCAACGCGGTGGCCGAGCCCCGGCGGCGGGAGATCCTGGACGCCCTGGTCGGCGGCGAGCGGTCGGTCGGCGACCTGGTCGGGCTGCTCGGCCTTCCCCAACCCCTGGTGTCCAAGCACCTGCGGGTGCTCAGAGAGGTCGGGCTGGTCGACGTGCGCGACGAGGGACGGCAACGCCTCTACCGGCTCAACGGCCGGCCGCTCAAGTCCATTCACGACTGGGTGCGGGGCTACGAGCACACCTGGTCGCAGCGCTTCGACCTGATGGACGTCGTGCTGGAGGAACTCAAGGAAACGGAGCGACGCGATGGCGACGAAGGCGAGTAGCGGTACGGCGGTGGTCACGCTCCCGGCGGACACCCAGATCTTGATCACGCGCGAGTTCGACGCTCCCAGGCACCTGGTCTACCGGGCCTGGACCACGCCCGAGCTCATCAGGCGCTGGTGGGGCGGCGAACGGGGCGAGGTGACGCTCGCCGAGGTCGACCTGCGCGTCGGCGGCGCCTGGCGCTACGTGCTGACGGCGCACGGCGGGTTCGAGGTCGGGTTCCACGGCGAGTACCGCGAGATCGTCCCGCACGAGCGCATCGTGGCGACGGAGGTCTACGAGGGCATGCCCGACAAGGCGGCCCTGGTCACCACCGTGTTCAGCGAGAAGGACGGGCGCACGACGCTCGCCTCGCTCATCGAGCACGACAGCCGCGAGTCGCGCGACGCGCACATCGGCTCGGGCATGGAAGGCGGCATGCAGGAGGCCATGGACCACCTGGAACTGGTCGCCCAGTCCCTGGCCTGACCCGCCCACCTCGCCACCGGGATCGTCCGCTCCCTGGACGCGTCCTTGGCAGGCCAAGCCGTGAAGCCGCCGCCGCACCCACCACGACGGCGGCTTCGCTCCTCCCAGACGCGCATCACCCTCACCGGACCGACAAAAGGCCACCCCGCAAGCAATCGGGGTGGCAAGCCACGGCTGCCCACCCAGCTCTCCCCCTGGCTACACGAGGTCGGGGATGGGTGACCCGTGCACCGGCCTGATCGCCGGCAAGCAGGTCCGTGGCATCCCCTCGTACAACGACAAACCCGAGCAACACCCGGGCCGGCACCAGAAACATGACCGTCGCCGTATGAGGTGGAGGACACAGTCGGGACCGCTCTCGTCACATTCGTGCCGATGAGACGGCCGGTTGGAGCAGGAAAGTGGGCCCGGCCGGGGTCCTGGTGACTCCCCGCGTGGCCGGTGGTGATGGGGGTGGGCAGCCATGGCTAGCCACCCCGACTGCTTGCGGGGTGGGCCCTTTCATGGCTCTGCTGCCAACCGGGGGGTTGGTCGAGTTTGTCGCCCTAGTGGGAGTCGATGAGGGCATCCACCACGGCATGGGGGACCTCGCGCGGCAGGGCGGGCCGGTCCCTGGGCCGGCGGCACCGGGTGGCCTAGACTGATCCCATGCATCGTCCGCAGTGCGTGAGCTGGTGGCGCTCCTCGTAGGAGCGGCCACCTCTCTCGCACGCGCAGGGCCGTTCTGACGGACGGCCCTTTCTGGTGTTCTCCCTGAACCACCCGGCAAGGGGGCCGTCCCGGCGGCCGGCGGGCCATCCCACCCACCTCGCCCACCAGGGAGCCACACCATGACCGGCACCACCGACCCGATCCGTTCGCCCCGGCCCTTCATCGCGCCCACGTCCAGGTCCACGTCCAGGTCCACATCCGCCTCCGCGCTCGCGTCCGCAATCCCGTTCGCGTCCGGGCCCGCCTCCACGTTCGAGCCCCCGTCCGGGACCGCGTCCGGGGCCGCGTCAGAAGGGCGTGCGCCCTCGGACGTGCTCGGCGTGCGGGCCGCCCGGCTGCGCAGCGCCGAGCTGGAGGAGCTGATCCGGCGGGACCCGCGCGGGTTCCGGATCTCGACCGGCGACCGTCCGACCGGCCGGCTGCACCTCGGCCACTACTTCGGCACCCTCCACAACCGCGTCCGCCTGCAGAACCTCGGCGTCGAGCTGTTCGTCGTCGTCGCCGACTACCAGGTGCTGACCGACCGCGACGTCGCCGACCGGCTCGCCGAGCACGTGGAGGAGCTCGTGCTGGACTACCTGGCCGTCGGCGTCGACCCGGCCCGCAGCACGATCTTCGCCCACAGCGCGGTCCCCGCGCTCAACCAGTTGCTCCTGCCGTTCCTGAGCCTGGTCTCGGTCGCGGAGCTCAGCCGCAACCCGACGGTCAAGGACGAGATCGCTCATTCGCGCCGGTCGGCGGTCAGCGGGCTGATGTTCACCTATCCCGCCCACCAGGCCGCCGACATCCTGTTCTGCAAGGCCAATCTCGTCCCGGTCGGACAGGACCAGCTTCCGCACCTCGAGCTGAGCCGGGTCGTCGCCCGGAGGCTGAACAACCGCTACGGCGGCGGCAGGGCGGTGCTTCCCGAGCCGGAGGCCCTGCTTTCGGCGGCTCCGCTGCTGCTCGGCACCGACGGCGCCAAGATGAGCAAGAGCCGTGGCAACGCCATCGCGCTGGCGGCCGGCGCCGACGAGACCGCGCGGCTGATCCGGGGCGCGAGGACCGACGCGGAGCGGCACATCACCTACGACCCCGAGACGCGGCCCGAGGTCTCAAGCCTCGTGTTGCTGACCGCGCTGTGCCTGGGCCGCGACCCGCGCCAGGTGGCCGACGACATCGGCGGCGCCGGCGCGTCGGCGCTCAAGGCGGCGGCCACCGAAGCGGTCAACGAGCACCTGGCGCCGATGCGCGCCCGCCGCGCGATGTACGCCGAGGACCGCGGCCACGTCCGCCGGGTGCTGTGCGAAGGCGGCGAGCGGGCGAGCGCCATCGCCGAGACGACCTTGAGGGAGGTGCGGGCCGCCATGGGCACCTTGTACTGAACGGCCCTCCCGAGCAGCCCCGATACGGGCCCACGGCCTCCGCACGACAGGCCCGCGGCATCTGGGCGATGGGCCCGCGGCCTCCGCACGACAGGCCCGCCGCCTCCGGGCGACGAGCGCCTGCGTCCGGGTGGCGGGACCGTGGCGCGGGGTATTGGGGCGGAGAGGGCCCGGCCGTGGGGAGCCGTCAGCCGCCTTCGCGGCGCGCTTCCCGGCCCTCGCCCACGGGGTACAGGGATGCGAGCAGGGCGAGCGACCCGGCGTCCGGGGTGCCCGGCTCGGCGGCGCCGACCAGGAGCTGCTGGCCGGGGGCGCCGCGCACGTCGAAGGTCTGGTAGCCGAGCCGGAAGCGGCCCGCGTCCGGATGGTGGAAGAGCTTGGAGGTGCCGGCGAGGCCGCTGACGGCGTGCTCGCGCCACATCCGCGCGAAGTCCTCGCTCGCGGCGGTCAGCTCCTCCACCGTCGCGGCGAGCCGCGTGTCGTCCGGGTCGAGTCCCGCGGCCAGCCGCAGCGCCCCCACCGTGTCCCGCGCGACGGCCGGCCATTCCGCGAACAGCCGCCGCGCCGCCGGGTCGAGGAACAGCGCGCGCACCATGTCGCGCGGTTCGCCGAGGGGGGCGGTCAGGGCACGGGCCGGCGCGTTGGCGGCCAGGACCTCAAGGCGCCGGTTGACCACGTACGCGACGGCCGTGGGGAAGCCGTCCATCAGGCGGAGCAGCGCAGGGTCGACCTGGTCGGCCTGCTCTGAGCGGAGGTCTCTGGGCACCAGGCCGGCCAGCCGGTAGGCGTGCCAGCGGGCGTCGGCGTGCAGGCGCAGGGCCCGGGCGAGGGCGTCCACGACCTGCGCCGAGGGGTTGCGCTCCCGGCCCTGTTCCAGGCGGGTGTAGTAGTCGGCGCTGACCCCGGCGAGGACGGCGACCTCCTCGCGCCGCAGCCCTGCGACCCGCCGCGGCCCCGCGCCGGGCATGCCGACGTCGGCGGGGTTCAGCCGTGCGCGGCGCGCCCGCAGGAACTCCGCCAGTTCGTAACCGCTCACCAGCGGACTATACGTCGTCCCAGGTCGTGACCTCCCGCCTCCTCGTCGCGGCCGGCCTCCCGCCGCGTCCGCGCCTCACCGGTGGCCGGAGGGCGCGCCGGATCAGTCCCGCGCGGGTGCCGGAAGGGCGGCGAGGGCCAGGTGCCAGGGATAGGCGCCGGTGTGGACGGCGCTCGGGTCGTGCGGCACGAACGCTCCGGCGCCGATGAGGACCTGGACGCCCTCGGCGCGCAGACGCCCGACGCTGTCGCGGAAGGGGGCCCGGCCGGCCAGCGCGCTGTTCACGAACGGCAGCACGACGACCGGGATGCCGAGGCCGGGCGCCTCGGCCAGCAGGCCGAGGGCGTAGGTGTCGGCGATGCCCTGGGCGAACTTGTTGATCGTGTTGTAGGTGGCGGGGGCCACGATGATCGCGTCGGCCCGTGGCGGCTTGGGCTCGTACGGCTTGCGGTACCGGCTGCGGACCGGCCGCCCGGTCCGCCTCTCCAGGGCCGGCACGTCGATGAAGTCGAGCGCGGACGGAGTGGCGACGACCTGGACGACCCAGCCGGCGTCCTGGCCGAGGGAGACCAACTCGCCGGCGTCCGCGGCCGGACCGGCGGCGCACACGATGACGTAGAGGACCTTGCTCACACGCCTACTCTGCCCCGGCGCGACCGGTGGCGCACCCGCCGGAGCCGCGCACCTCCTCCACGGGCGCGGGCGCCGTCGAGCGGGTGAGCGGTGAGCGGGTGAGGTGACCGGGTGAGCGGGTGACGAGCGGTGAGCGGGTGAGCGGCATTCGGTTTGATGGGCCGGGCTCCGCCGCTATCACGTTATGCCGGTAAATCGCGGCGGTCGTTTCCCGGCCGGCCTCGTGGAGCCGCGGCGACGGACACCCCGTCCGCCATTCGCACGACGGCGGACCCTGGAATTGACCGGGACCGAAACCCCGATTCGGTGAACCGGAATCCGCAAGCGCGCCGTCGCGGCGTGCTCCACGCCGCGTCCACGAGCGGCGACGCGGATCGGCTAGCCCGCCCATCCCCAAAGGTCAACCCGGACATCCACCCCCGTCATTCCAGATATGTCACCTTTCCCGCAAATCGGGATACCATACATTGACGTCAAAGCGGAACCTCTGCCACATATCTCCTGATTATGGGATCTGCGGCATGCCACTCATCGCGGATTTCCGGCTATTCATCGACGACAGATACAACAGATCGCCTATATCATCACCGATCGTGGTTGATGGTGACTTTTCCCGCCCATCGTTGGCGCACGATCTGTTCTTCGTCATGCACGACGACGTGACGGGCCGTCCACGGCTGCATCCTCGCCTCGCGAGCCTGGCGCTCGCGGGCGCCGTGGTCGGCGAGTTGATGCTGGCCGAGCGGGTCACTCTCGACCTGGCGTCCGGCCAGGACCGCCTCTACGCGACCGCGCGGCACGCCACCAGCGATCCGCTCACGCACAAGGTGCTGCGCCACATCATCGAAGAGCCGCAGCATCCGGTGACCACCTGGCTCGTCTTCTTCGCCTCCACCATCTACACCGACGTCACCAACCGGATGATCGCCGCGAAGCTCCTCAACCCGCCGGCGCGGCACCTGTTGAAGAAGCAGCCCGCGGCGCCCGCGGACGTGAACGCCGCCGCGTGGCCGCTCGCCCGCCTCAACCTCGCCGTCCAGCGGCGCGAACCGCCCTCCATCAGGGACCGCGTCCTCTACGGGCTCTTCGCCGCCACCGGCGGCGCCAAGCGGGCGCTGTGGGACCACGACCCCGCGTTCGTCACCGCCATGCTCGCCACGCTCTCCCCACCGCTGCAGAGGCTCATCGTCCAGACCGAGGTCGTCGTCGGCCAGGCCGTCATCAGCCGCCGGTGACCCCCTTCCCCATCTCACGGAGTCGCGAATGTCCCTCACAGAGCAACGCCCCAGCGTCGTGTCCGCCGCGCTGGCCAAGGACCGGCTCGGCGTCCCGTCGGTCGTGTTCTTCGTCATCTCCGCGGCCGCGCCGCTGATGGTCGTCGCGGGCTCGGTCCCGACGGCCTACGCGGTGACGGGCGTCCTCGGCGTGCCGTTCGCGTTCCTGCTGCTGGGCGCGGTCTTCGCGCTCTTCGCCGTCGGGTACGTGACCATGGCCAGGCACGTGGTGAACGCGGGCGCCTTCTACGCCTACGCCGCGCAGGGGCTCGGCCGCACGCAGGGGGTGGCGACCGCGTGGGTGGCGCTGCTGGCCTACAACGCGCTGCAGCTCGGCCTGTACGGCATCATCGGCTCGGCCGCCGAGCCGCTGCTGCGCGACTGGTTCGGCGCCTCGCCCGCGTGGTGGGTGATCGGACTGGTGGCGTGGGCGCTGACCGGGCTGGCCGGCCTGCTCCGCGTGGAGGTCAACGGCAAGATCCTGTCGGTCCTGCTGATCAGCGAGATCACCGTCGTCCTGGTGTTCGACGTCGCCGACGTGTTACACGCGGGGCCGGCCGGCGTCACCTTCGACGGGTTCACCCCCGGCTCGCTGTTCGTGCCCGGCGTGGGCGCCGCGCTGGCCACCGTCGTCGCCGGGTTCGCCGGCATCGAGTCCTCGGTGGTCTTCGCCGAGGAGTCCAAGGACCGCGACAGGACCGTGCCCCTCGCCACCTACCTCGGCATCGGGATCATCGCGGTGCTGTACTCGATCTCCGCCTGGGCGCAGACGGTGCCGACCGGGCCGGACGGGATCGTCAAGGCGGCGACCGAGCAGGGGCCCACGCTGATCTTCGGCCAGGCGGCCGCGCACATGGGCGGGACCGTCGCGACGATCGGCTCGGTGCTGTTCGTGACCAGCAGCATCGCGTGCATGATCGCCTTCCACAACACCACGGCCCGCTACATCTTCGCCCTGGGCCGCGAGAACGTCATCCCCTCGGTGTTCGGGCGCACCTCGGCCCGCACCGCCGCCCCGCTGGCCGGGTCGATCCTGCAGACGGCGCTCGGGCTGATCGTGATCGTCATCTACGCGGTCAGCGGCCTGGACCCGGTCACGAAGCTGTTCTTCACCTTCGGCGCGTTCGGCGGCCTCGGGCTGCTGACCCTGCTGACCGTCACCTCGATCGCGGTGATCGTCTTCTTCGCCAAGAACCCCTCGCGGGAGACGGCGTGGCGCACGCGGATCGCCCCGGCCCTGGCCACGCTGGCCCTGTGCGTGATCATCGGGATGACGCTGATCAACTTCGACACGGTGCTCGGGGTGGCGCCGGACTCGGTCATCCGCTGGATCCTGCCCGGCATCTTCGTCGTCGCCATCGTCTTCGGCCTGGTGTGGGGCCGCGTGCTGAAGGCCACCCGGCCGGGGGTGTACGCCAACATCGGCCTCGGCGCCCAGGCCGTCGGCGGGAGCGCCAAGTGACGGCCGAGATCACCCGCCTGACGGACGCGGCGCGGGCCGGCGAGATCATCGCCGGCACGTTCAGCGGCGACGCGATCTCCCGCTGGCTCATCCCCTCGCCGCCCGACCGGCTGCCGATCCAGCGGCGGTTCTTCACCATGCACGCCGAGCACGCGCTCGCCCACGGCCGCATCTACGGGGTCCACGAGTCGGGCGAGCTCGCCGGGGTCGCGGTCTGGTTCACCGCGCCGTTCCCCGACATCCCCGGCCAGGACGAGGCCATCGCCTCCTTCGCCGGGGAGCACGCCGGGCGGTTCGGCGTCCTCGGCGAGCTGATGGACAAGCTCCATCCGCACGAGCCGCACCACTACCTGGCGTTCATCGCGCTGGTCCCGGGACGTACCGGTCGCGGCCTCGGCAGCCTGCTGCTGCGCGAGCACCACCGGCTGCTGGACGCCGAGGGGATGCCGGCCTACCTGGAGGCCAGCAGCGAGGCGAGCCGCCGGCTCTACCTGCGCCACGGCTACGCGGACCTTCCCGAACCCCTGCGCCTGCCGGACGGCCCGCTCATGTACCCCATGTGGCGCGCCCCCTCCCCCGGCGTCCCGGACGCCCCGGCGTGACGAGCCTGCCGTAGCGGAGTGGAGGCCGGCGGCCCGGCCTCCACCCGCGTCCCTCCCCCACCCGTACCCGTCCACCACCGCGTGCCGTCACCGCCCTGTGACCGACCGCTCACCCCCCGTGCCCGTCCTCCACCCCGCTCACCCCGTCCGTCGTCCGGTCGCGTCCGGCCGCCCCTGTGCCGGCTCAGTCCACGTCGACGTCGTCGAGATGCCGGAGCAGGCGCGACAGCACGCGGACGCAGGCGTCGACGTCGGCGCCGGTCACGTCGCCCGCGACCTGGCGCAGCACCGCCTGCTCGCGGCCGGTCACCGCGGCGATGGCGGCCCGGCCATCATCGGTCAGCCGGATGAGGGAGGACCTCCTGTGCGCCGGGTTGGGGATCGGCTCGGCGAGATCCCGCGCGGCCGCATCGTTGATCGTCCGCTGGACGAACTGGCGGCTCAGCGCAAGCGCCCGGCCCATCTGCGGAACCGTCATGGGCCCGTGCTCATGGAGCAGGGTGAGCACGGCCCGCACGCCGACCGGCAGGCCTTCGATGGACGCATCCTGCTCCACCTTGCGATAGGCCCGCCGGTACAGCGGTCCGATCAGGTCGAACACCTCGACGAGCCGCCCGGCCAGCCCGTCCGCCGACTCATCGGCCGACTCATCGGCCGCCGGGTCGCGACCTGTTTCGCTCACTCCACCATCATGACGCCTTGGGTGTCATCCTTCCGTACCACAATGACACCTAGGTTGTCATGACGCGGCAAAGATGACACCCTAGGTGTCATGAATGACGTGTTCTGGCTCGACACCGGCACCGGCCGGCCCCTCGTCCTGCTCCACGGCGGCTACGTGGACCACGGCATGTGGGACGACCAGATTCCGGTCCTCGCCTCCCGGTACCGCGTCATCGCTCCCGACGCACGGGGCCATGGCCGCTCCGCCAACGCCACCGAGCCGTACCGGCCCACCGACGACCTCGCCGCGCTGCTGCGCCACCTGGGCACCGGCCCGGCGGTCCTGGTGGGCGTCTCCATGGGGGCGGGGCTCGCCGTCGACACCGCGCTGGAGCACCCGGACCTGGTCGTCGCCGTGGTCGTCACCGGAGCCGGGACCAGCGAGCCGTACTTCACCGACCCCTGGACCGTCCAGGCCATGACCGCGTGGCACGCGGCGATGGCCGCCGGCGACCTGGACGCCTCGGTCGAGGGGTTCATGGCCTTCGCCGCGGGCCCGCACCGCACGCTCGCCGATCTCGATCCGCGGGTCGTGAGCCGGCTGCGCCGGATGGCCAGGAGCACCATGTCCAAGCACGCCGCCGGCGAACCCCACCTGCTCGTGCCGGTGCGCGACACCTGGCAGCGGGTCGCCGAGATCGACGTGCCGGTGCTGGCGATCAACGGCGCCGCCGACTCCCCCGACCACATCGCCATGGCCGTACGCCTGGCCGGCGCCGTCGCCGACGGCCGCGCCGTCTCCATCGACGGAGCCGCCCACTACCCCAACATGGAACGCCCCGCCACCTACCACCAGGCCCTCGAGGACTTCCTCCGCACCGTGTGACACCCCGGCCACCCCTGCCCGGCGGAGGCTCACGCGGTGACCCCCCGGGGCAACGTGGCAGGGCGGCACCCCGAACGTTTCGGGCAGCGCCCAGCGGCGGAGAGCCGTGGGCTGCGGGGACCGCGTGCCCCGTAGCGGTTACGTTCGATGGGCCGGGCATCCCCTCCTCCGTCGGGACGGTGGAGCTGAAAGTTTCAGTACGGTGCAGGTGAGGCGGTGCTTCCTCGCCCAGCCAGACGGCCATGGACCGCGCCCGGCGGCCCGAGGGCCCGGACCCGCGGCTTGACGCCCCCGGACGGCGTCGTATTTGCTCCGCCGCATCACCGTAAGCACCGTCGACAGAGAAGGATCAGCGCGGCGACTACGCTGTTAACGCTCACAAGATGGTTCTTCGAGCATCGCCGTGCGCCCGGCGGCCGCACCTTCCTCCCAGGCCACGTGGCGTCGTCGCTCGCATGTGAACGCTAACAGCCACCCTTTCTCGTAGAACGCATCCTTGGGAGCACGCATGAAGATTCCCCGCGTACGGCTCTGGCTGGCAGCCGGGGTCGCCCTGGCGATCAGCGCCGTCGGCGCGCTGACCGCGCCCGCCGTCCAAGCCGCGGCGGGATGCCGCGTGGACTACGCGGTGACCAACCAGTGGCAGGACGGTTTCGGGGCGAACGTCACCATCACCAACCTCGGCGACCCGATCAACGGCTGGCGCCTGACCTGGTCGTTCGGGGCGGGGCAGACCATCAGCCAGCTGTGGAACGGCTCGGCCGCGCAGTCGGGCGCCCAGGTCACCGTGACCAACGCCTCCTACAACGGGTCGCTGGGCACCGGCGCGAACACGAGCTTCGGCTTCAACGGCACCTGGAGCGGCAGCAACCCGGTGCCGGCGAGCTTCGCGCTCAACGGCACGACCTGCACCGGCGGCGTGACCGGCTCGCCGACGCCCACTCCCACGCCGACGGTGACGCCCACGCCCAACCCGACCCCGACGCCCACTCCCACACCCACACCCACACCCACTCCGACGCCGCAGGCTTCGGATCTGCCGTGTGACATCTACGCCGCGGGCGGTACGCCGTGTGTGGCCGCGCACAGCATGACGCGGGCGCTCTACCGCTCCTACAGCGGGAGCCTGTACCAGGTCAGGCGCTCGTCGGACAACACCACCCGCAACATCGGCGTGCTGAGCACGGGCGGCGTCGCCAACGCCGCGTCCCAGGACTCCTTCTGCGCGGGCACCTCGTGCGTCGTCACCATCATCTTCGACCAGTCCGGACGCGGGAACAACCTCGGCTACCAGGGGTCCGGCGGCGTCGGCGGCGCCGTCTCCCCCGCGAGCGCGACCAAGGAGTCGCTGACGGTCGGCAACAGCAAGGCCTACTCGCTCTTCATCCCCGGGTCGAGCAGCTACTGGCGGGACGGCCACACCACCGGCATCCCCACCGGCAGCGCGCCCGAGGGCATGTACATGGTGACCAGCGGCACGCACGTCAACAGCGGATGCTGCTTCGACTACGGCAACAGCGAGACGACCAGGAGAGCCGACGGCGCCGGCGCCATGGACGCGATCTACTTCGGCACCAGCTGCTGGTTCGGCGGCTGCTCCGGCTCGGGCCCCTGGGTGCAGGCCGACCTCGAATACGGGCTCTACCCCGGGGGAAGCAGCTCCTGGAACCCCAACCAGCGGGCCTTCACCAGCAAGTTCGTCACCGCGACGCTGAAGAACAACGGCACCTCCCGCTTCGCCATCAAGGGCGGCAACGCGCAGTCCGGCGGCCTGACCACCCTGTGGGACGGCTCGCTGCCCAGGGGATACAGCCCGATGAAGAAGCAGGGGGCGATCATCCTCGGCAGCGGCGGTGACTGCTGCATCGACAACAGGAACCAGAGCGTGGGGACGTTCTACGAGGGGGCGATGGTCGCGGGCTATCCCTCCGACGCCGCCGAGAACGCCGTGCACGCCAACATCGTCGCCGCCGGCTACCGCTGAGCCCGGCACGGCCCGCCACCACCGGACACCCGGGGGGCGGGCCGTGGCCGGCGACCGCGCCCGACCGGGCACCCCCCGGTCGGGCTTTTCCGTATATGTACGGACGTCGCTACGTATGTACGGCTCGGTGGTGGGGTTCTACCGTCGCGCACAAGGAGAACCGCCCCTCGGAGGTCAGGAGCGTCGTGCAACGTCGTAGCCGTACCGGCGGTACAACCTCACTCCGCGCCCGGGGAGTGCCGGCGCCGCGGGAGTCTCGGCCACCGACCGGCGTGTCCGGCGCACCCGGCCCATCCGGCGTGTGAGCATTCCTTTTCCCACCCCCAGTCCCACCTCCACGCCGTTTCCGCTGTTCGTGACGGCGCGATGAGCGCTGCCCGCGTCCACGGCGCGGGCGCGGCCGTGGGACGCCGAGAAAGGAAGATCCGCATGAGGCGCACCGCTGCGCTCACGGCGACCGTCGCCATGGCCCTGATCGGCCTGCTGTCGTCCACGACCCCCGCGACCGCCCAGGCGCCACCGGGAAGCACCCGGAACGGCGCACCCGCGAGCGCCCCCGTCACCGCCCTGGCGCCTCCCGACGTCAGCCTGCAGAACATCAAGGCCCATCTGAGCCAGTTGCAGAGCATCGCCGACGCCAACGGCGGCACCCGCAGGTCGACCGGCCCGGGCTACACCGCGTCGGTCGCCTACGTCGAGCAACGACTGCAGGCCGCCGGCTACACGACCCGGCGCGTGACCTGCACCCCGGGGTGTACCAGCGGCGCGGGGCCCGACCTGATCGCCGACTGGCCCGGCGGGGACGAGAGCCAGGTCGTCATGTCCGGCGCCCACCTGGACAGCGTCTCGGCCGGTCCCGGCATCAACGACAACGGCTCGGGGTCGTCGATGCTCCTGGAGGTCGCGCTGACCCTGGCCGCGCAGCGCCCGTCGATGAGCAAGCATGTGCGGTTCGGCTGGTGGAGCGACGAGGAGCAGGGCCTGCTCGGCTCGCGCGCCTACGTCACCTCGCTGAGCTCGGCCGATCGCTCGAAGATCAAGCAGTACCTCAACTTCGACATGGTCGGCTCGCCCAACGGCGGGTACTTCATCAACAACATCACCACCGCGGCCGCCGCCGACCTGCGCGCGTTCTACACCAACCTGGGCCTCGCACCGGAGGAGAACACCGAGGGCGCCAACCGCTCCGACGACGCCTCCTTCCGCAACGCGGGCATCGCCACCTCCGGCGTCGCGGCCGGCGCGAGCGCCACCAAGACCTCGGCGCAGGCGGCCAAGTGGGGCGGCACATCCGGACGGGCGTACGACTCCTGCTACCACCGTTCGTGCGACACCACGGCCAACATCAACGACACCATCCTGGACCGGGCCGGCGACGCCCTGGCGTACGCGATCTGGACCCAGGCCGTGGGCACCTCCACCGGCAGGGACTTCTCGATCGGCGCCGCCCCCGCCTCGGGTTCGGTGCAGGCGGGCCAGACGGCCACGACCACGATCAGCACCGCGACGACGTCGGGCACCGCCCAGACGGTGAACCTGACGGCGTCCGGGCTGCCGGGCGGCGCCACGGCCACCTTCGCCCCGGCCTCGGTGACCTCCGGCGGCTCCTCGACGCTCACGCTCGCCACCTCGCCCTCGACGCCGAGCGGCACCTACGCCATCACCGTCACCGGCACCGGCGAGACCGCCACTCGCACCACGACGTGGACGCTCACGGTCAGCGGCACGGGCGGGAGCCGGACCTTCACCAACGACGCCGACTACACCATCAACGACCTGTCGACGATCAACAGCCCGGTCACCTCGACCGCGACCGGCGGTGCCGTCTCGCCGGTCCAGGTCAGGGTGACGATCTCGCACACCTGCGCCGAGGACCTGCGGATCCGCCTGCGCGGCCCGAACGGGACGTACTACACCATCGACAGCAGCGGCGGCACGTCCTGCACCTCCTACGGCACCCGGACCTACTCGGTCCCGGTCAGCCAGACGGCCGCGGGGACCTGGACGCTGCAGGTGACCGACGACTACCGGCTCGACACCGGCTACCTCGACACGTGGAGCATCACCGTCTGAGGCGGGCCGGGACGCCGCGAACCGAGCGGAACGAGCGGCACCGGCACGGCCAGGGATCGGCATCCCGCGGCCGGCGGCTCCGCCGGAGGAACTCCGGCGGAGCCGCGCCGGCCGAGCCCCGCCGACCGGCGGCGCGAGCGGACG